>JBHLRA010000001.1:0-84609 GCA_048883045.1 Candidatus Thorarchaeota archaeon
TATCCAAAGTTAAGAGCTGCTGAATTGATGAAAAAATGAGTCCTTGATCTCTCATGGGAGATTGCTAAAATATCTTTCATCATATTTCTCCTATAATATCACCAATAATGTTTTTCGCTTCTTTCAAGGATTCTTTTAATTCTTTTATTAATCCAGTCAATCTAGTATTTTCTCTTTTGAGATTAATATTTTTTCTGGCCAAATCATCCATTATGTTTTTTACTCTATTATATTCATTGCCATCTATCATATAATCACCTCCAAATTCTATTAGCTTTTATATTGGAAATAGTTCCTTGTCTAATTCCAAACAATTCAGCTAATTTAGTTTGATTTATCAATTTTTTATTTTTGGCTTCTTTATATTCCTCTGAATTTAATATATCTCTTATCCAATCGATTGTCATTTGAGTTAATTTGTGATTTGGGTGATTTTCCCCTTTCATTGATTCAGATAATTGTTTTCTCTTTTCTTTAGACAATTTTTTACCATACATCGGATTATTCTTGCCTTTTGATAATTGCTTCTGTATTCTTGTTTTTGATATTCTGTTTTTAGTATCCATAGTATGGTTTCTACCATACATCGGATTCTTTATGCCTTTTTTATCTTTACCGTAAAAATAATTTTTGCACCCTTTGTGATGGAAAGTATTGTGATATGATTTAGCCATTTTTTGTAAATTATTTATGTTATTATTTTTTCTATTGCCGTCCTTATGATGTATTACATTCCCATCATTCAGCAATATAGGATCATTAGGATTATTTTCATTCCAAATTTTATGATAAATCTTCAAATTCTTTCCCTCCTAAGATTTGTATTTTTTCATAAAAGTTCTTTATGCCTTTATTGAATAGTTCCTTTGCTTCTTCTCGACTATGTAATAATATAGCTGGATGTACACAATAGCAGATCCAGCACCCATATTTATCATCCCATTCTGTAACCCCACTCATAGCTGTTATTCCAGCTTTCTCCCCTTTAAAAAATTGTAGAGAGGTATTCCCTAGAGCTAGTATTATAAAAGGCTTTAGGCCCTCTATTTCTTTTTCTAGCCATTGGCCACAAATTTTCACTGAGGAAATAGAAGGAGTGGCATTGCCTCTTCCTGGCCAACATTTGCAAATGTTGGTGATGTGGAACATATATCTTTCTAAACCATACCTTTTGAGTTTTTTCCAAAGTATTTGGCCTGCATCTCCTACAAATCCCCTTCCTTCTATATTTTCATTTTTCCCTGGCGCTTCACCAACGATAACTGCATTATATCGGCCCATAGAATGAGGAACTGGGAATTTGGCTGTTTTTCTTAAGTCACAGGCCCTACAATTGGAAATATCCTCTCCTTTAAATCTTTTTATTTTTCCCAAATCAATATTAAGCCCGTCCAAATTTCCTTTTAAAAGTTCTTCCCCTATCCAAGCATTGTGGCAAATAAGATTGTTAGATTTAGAAGGTACATTACATTCTAGCAGTGCCCATTCCCCTCCACAGTGTTCAATTATATATTTCTTTTCATTATATATTTTGCTGCTAAATATAACCATTTGATAGCCGGTTTTGTCCTTTATAGTCCCATAAACATTCCCTGAATTTTGGCTATAGCCAAGTTTTATATCAATCATTTGGCCAAAATAAAGATATCTTTCTTTATCTATCTTTTTAAGATTTGTATCCCTCAAATTTTTTATCTTTATATTTTCTTCTAATAATTTTTTAAGCTGTTTATATTTTCTCATAGGATCGCTAGAAATTTCAAAGCTAAATAAAGGTCTAAACTTCTCTTTTTCTTCCTCGGTCAGGCTTTTATCCTCATCAAAGGCCTTAATATCATTTAATAAACTTTTTATATTCTTATTAATTTTAGGTGCTTTATCGCTTTCAAAAAAACCTTTAGTGTTATTTAAAAGGCTTATTTTTTTAGCCGTCTTTTCTCCGATTCCTTTCATTTCAAGAAAAGGGACATACAGAGTTTTATCTTTAACCTTCCAAATTTTAGCATCGGAGAGTCCTATTTTTGGGAGTTGGATGCCTAATCCAATTCTTTTGGCTTCTTCTATTAATTCATACTTCATATCGCTTTGCCCATAACTCAAAAAACAAGCTATAAATTCAGATGGATAATACAATTTCAAAAACATCATCCAATATGATATTGTTGAATATTCTACTGCATGAGAAAGATTAAAAGAATACGAACCATGACTAGATAAAATATCCCAAAGTTTTCCTGCGCTTTTTTCATCTAGAGTTTTCTTTTCTTTGCATCCTTTTATGAAGTCATCTTTAAATTTCAAAAATTTTTCTGTTCCTTGCGATTTACCTATAATTTTGCGAATACTATCAACTACTTTCCATTCCATCCCAGCCAAATTATACATTAGAAGCATAATTTGCTCTTGGTAAAGAATAATTCCATAAGTATCGTTAGTTATTTTTTCTAGATAAGGATGTTGATATTTCCATTCTTCTTGTTTGTTTTTTCTAGCTATATAAGCATTAGTCGTCCTACTCCTTAGAGTTCCTGGTCTAAATAAGGCATTAGCATCAATTAAATCTTTAAAATTATTAATCTTTAGGTCTGCGCAAAGTTTTCTTAATCCTAAAGATCCAAATTGGAAAATTCCAACACAATTTCCTTTTGTGAATTCATCAAATATTTTTTTGTCGTCCATTGATATTTTTTCAAAATCAAGATCCTTACCCATAGTCTCTTTTATTAATTTCCGAGTGGAATTGAGGATAGTAAGAGCATTTAGACCTAGCACATCAAGTTTCATGAGACCAACATGTTCAATATCCTTTTTATCCCAGTTTACTATAAATCCACCATTTTTCTTATCTAGTTTTAAATATGCCCTTTTTCCTTGCGTTAAATCATCCTCTGATACAATCATAGCTGCAGCATGAATTCCACAATTTTTTACTTGTCCTTCTAAATCTATAGCTATTTTTGTTGCCTCAGGATATTTTTTCTTAAATTTAATGCCATCTTCAAAAGCCTCAAAAGCATCCAATATACTTAAATCATTTCTCGAATCATTATCAAGCCTTGTTATTATAGATTTGGCGGCTAGATTGACATCTTTCATGGGAATATCGAAAACTCTTGCTACATCTCTTAAGGCCCCACGACCTTTCATTTTAGAGAAAGTAGAAACCCCAGCTACACAATTTTTACTATATATCTCTTCAAGATGATTTCTTACTTCTTGCCTTTTTATATCTTCGAAATCTATGTCTATATCGGGCAAATCTATTCTATCAGGGCTTATAAAGCGAAAAAATAGTAAATTATACTTCAAGGGATCTACTTTTGTTATTCCTAAAAGATAGGCAACTAGACAACCTCCACTTGATCCTCTTCCTGGTCCAATCATGATGTCATTTTCTTTACACCAATTTATTAATTCCCAAACTATAAGAAAATATCGCTCAAATCCCAATTCAACTATGAGATTTATTTCTTCTAGATATCTGTCTTTATATTGTATTTGTGACAATAATTCTTTATTTGATATTTTCTTATCAAATCCATCTAAACATAAATCTTTCAAAAATTGTATTTCCTGATCTTTGGCCATTCCTTTGCATTGGGGGATTTGAGGTAAATAAACCTCAAACTTTTCTATGGAAAAATCAGCACATCTTTCAGCTATTTCTATTGTATTTTTCATAGCACTCATTATTGTTGGTTTATCGAATATCTTCTGTTTTAAAAAGCCTTCTATTATCTCATTTGCATTCATAAGGGAAAGTTTTGCAAAAGAGAATTTAAATCTTTTTGGATCATTCCATTTTTTTTTAGTTTGAATAGCTAAAAGAACTTCTTGGTTTTTGGTATCGCTATCGTTGATATAATGGCAATCGACTGTAGCGACAAGAGGAATATTATATTTCTCAGATAAGTTTTTACAATATTCATTGTGTTTTTTTTGAAGACTATCTAGGTCGTTATGAGGCATTACCTCTATAAATATATCATTTCTTTGTTTGGTTATAAGATTTTCAAAAAATTTTTCGCCACCTTCAAGGATTAAAAAACTTCCTATGCATCCAGTCAAAAATATTAGACCATCGCTATGCGTTAACACGGTATCATAATCAACTCTAGGCCTTTTATAGAATCCTTCATTATGGCCTATAGTTAACATCTTTAAAAGATTAATCCAACCCTTTTGATTTTTAACCAAAGCGACAAGATGGCCTCTTTTCTCCTTCTTTTTATCTTTAATTTTTTTTTCTTTATCTCCTTTATAGAATCTATTGGGGACAATATAAAGTTCACAACCGATTATTGATTTTAAGCCTTTTTCTTTGCATTTTTTTTGGAATTGTATAGCACCATCGATGTTTCCATGATCGGTTATCGCTAAATATTTAAAATCAAGCTCGATGGCTTTATCTATATATTTTTCTAAAGATCCGCATCCATCTAATAAAGAATATTCTGAATGCAAATGGAGATGAACAAAATATTTATTTAGCATTTATCATTCCTTCTTTCTTTTCTTTTATTAATTCTTTATATTTTTGATAAGCTTCGCTTTTAGGTTGTGTCTGACCTAATCCTTTACACCAATAATCATTGCGCAATAATACCTTGCATAATCTTCTCCAAGAAGGCGCCCAACATTTACTTTCTAATTCATAAGGCGCTTCATCTGGTATTTCTTTATAACCTCTTTGATTCCATCCCCAAATAAACTTTTTAAATCTTTTTATATAGTGTTCACGAGTTTTTTCTGGCATTGTTCGAAGTAATAAATTACAAAAACTTTTCCATGTATGATTATCTGGTTTAGTTATTTTATTATAACCAGTCATATTCCCATTTTCTCGTATATATAAAGCACCAGAATTTGCACCATTTACTCGTGCTATTAATTTAAACCAAGTATCGGGCTCTAATATATGATAAAGCCATAAGCCTTGACGTTGATCATCTCCATAGGGTTGACAAAGTCTTTGTTGACTCAATTTAACTCCTGCCATATTCATTTTATCATATATTTTATTGTATGTTTTATCTTCAAATTTAGCATGATATCTCCATATATCTTCTGTTTTCCAGTCATAAATAGGGTATATATTATAAGTATTTTTAGATACTTTTGTAGTCCAGCGTTGATTATCAAACATTAAATTTTTTTTCTCCCAAGTTGCAATTGCACAATAACGATGTAAACTTTCATCAGCACGTATTCCGACAAAAATAGCTGTATTCTTCCCTTTACTGTACCATTTCCCAAATAACGGAACAAATTCTTCAAATTCCATAGGCGGTATGTAAAAAGGATAACTCTTTTCTGTTTTTGCCCATTCAGGTTTTTCTCTTACCCAAATATCTTTCTTATTTTCATCCCAACAAATCCAACGTGGATCAAAATTAGACACAGCATTTCTTAATAACATTGGAACACAAACCCAATGAGGATCTATATAATCAGAATAAATATTAAATATATTTTTTAAATGAGTTATAGTATCTGAATATTGAGCTTCCATATCGATAAACAATAATGCTACTTTTCTACTTCTTTTTATAGCTTCATCAAGAACTAAATGTGTCATAACTGTGCTATCTTTTCCGCCTGAAAAACTACAAGATACATATTCAAAATTGTCAAAAATAATCTTAATACGTTGTTTGGCTGCTTGAAGGACATTAAGATTATTATTGTATTTTTTAACTTTTAACATATTTATATAAACTTTATATCATCTGAATCTTCTACTATTTCATCATAACAGCCACAACAGGGACAATATAATTCATCATCCATATCTCTACAATTGGAATCATCAGAGAATATAGCATGACAATCTTTACAATAAAATGTTTTGCTTTCCATTTTCCCCATCTCCTATTTAAAGTTTCTTGTTTTCCCGCTCTATTTATATTATCGGAACATTTCATAAAAAACTTCAATATAAATCCATCTGATTAGTAGATATGGCTTCTTCCATTGTAATTTTTTGTCTATTGTTATTATTTAACCATTTATTTAAATATTTCAAAGCTATTTCGTTTGCATGTTTTTGTTCTTCTTGTGTTAATAAATTAAACCCAGATCGAAAAGTTGATGGTATTCCAGTTGCATAACATATAGCTGCTTGCCCCAACCATGCTATTCTATTTAAAGCTGAATTTGTCAAATAATGTTCACAGGAATATTTCCATTCATTTATGACATGATTTAATGCATCTTCAAATTTAACATTATTTTTTAAAAAATCACAATAGGCTTGTTCGCATTCTTCTCGTTTCATTCCTTCCATAGTAGTATTATAAAATCCAGCTTTATAACACTCCCATTTAGAATAGTGATGAAATATTCTATTTTCATCGTTTGTATTAACTGTCCTAAAATTTTCAGTTTCGCTTTGATCATATATTGTGATATCATCAGATAAGGGTTCTTTATCATTTTGATTAAATTCAGAATCTACTATATCCCAAGACTTTGAAAATTCTTGATTTGCAAATAATTTAGCCAACCCAGTTATTTGACATAATCTAAGTATCTCATCTTCGTCCATACCTAATTGTTTTGCAATTCGTTCATTGGTCCAATTTCTATTTTTGAGTTCTAGAATAATATCTGACATGCCCAAAACAGTATGTTTCCCTCGTGCTCGATTATGGCGTATTGTTGAGGCTATTCTATCACCTTTTTCGGATCTATTATCATTTATAACTGTTATTGGTAAATATCCATATATACGTTTTTTTATTTGTTTGCATTCTTTGCCAACTCTATTTCTATGGAATCCATCAATGACTTCATAGAAAGTTTCGTTTTTCCATGATACTATAGGTTGGGTATATCCATCATTCTCTATTGATACTTTCAGCAATTCCATTTCTGGAGGTGCTACTATATTCGGATTATAATCGTTTGCCTTTATTTCTTTGTTTTTTTTCCATATGACACAATCTACAGGTTCATTAACAAAAGGGCTATTTTTATGCAAAAGTATTTTAATTTCATTGATACAATCAATTTTGTTCTCTATATCTAATTTATTTATTTTTTTTAAACATAAATTAAATAATTGCAATATTTCATTATTCATAATTATTCTCCTCAAAAAAATCCCTTTTCTCCTTTTTGTCTTTTATCAAGCTTTCCAACCAATCAGATAGTGGTTTTGCAATTAAATACCAAATTATTGTAAATATCAATAAGCCTCCGAAAATGTATATATTTTCATTCATAATTGATATATTTCCAAGCCACAATGTCTTTTCTTATTATTATGCTATTATAGGCCCAATCTTGACGCCATTCTCCATTTACAAATACACATTTCTGGATAGTCCCAAAATGATCTTTTGTATAATATGTATCCATTTTCGGTGGTAATTTATAATTAACATTAAACCAAATATTTTCAATGGTCATAATTTATCTCCTTTTATATAAAACGTATTTAAACCATAATTATTGATTATGATTATTTAGCCATGCTTTATTTAATTTTATATCTGAAATAGTCATTTCAGATACTCCAAATAATTCAGCTAATTGTTTTTGCGACATTAATCTTTTACTTTTAGCTTCTTTATACTCTTGAGAATTTAATATATTACGTATCCAATCAACTATCATTTGAGTTAACTTGCAATTATGATGATTTTCTCCTTTTTTCTTTTCTGATATTTTTTGTCTAACTTCCAATCTTTTAGATGGATTATTATCCCCCAATAATTCCCTTTTATTTCTCATAGATATTTTTTGTTTTGTTTTTCTGTGTGATTTTTGCCATACATAGGATTATTTTTTCCTTTAGCTATACTTAATTTTTTCCTTGTATTGGATATTTTTTGTTTTGATTCTTCAGAATGACCTTTGTTATATAAAGGATGATTTTCCCCTTTCATGTGTAAACTTCTATGTTTCGCTTTTTCCATTTTTTCTAAATTATTGGGATTATTATTGCTGTGATTAAAATCTTTATGGTGAATACAATATCCATCTCCTGGCGATATTGGATCATTTGGATTATTATTATTCCAAATTTTATGATATTTGTATGTATCGTTGGGCATTATTTTTTCTATATCATAAAAAATTTAGATACATTTTCCCGATTGAAAAATTATAAGTTACATACAAAAATTTATTGACCAAAAAACCAGAATTCCTTTTATCTATAGCTCCTAATCTAAAGATGCCTTTTCTTTTTTCTTCATCGGTTTGATTTAAAGTTACACCATGAGTGATGTGGCCTTCCTTTCTCGATTCTTCAGATGAATCACCTTGTCTTATATTCCTTTCGTTTGTTTTTTTATTGGTGTGAGAGGCGGTAACAACTAAACAGCTTCTTTCTTGGGCCAATCTTCGATGAAGAGCCCAAACTTCATTTATCCCATGTCTATCTTTTTGATCAGATATTATTCGATCAGCCAAATCAGTTATAATAACATCTGGTTTAAAATTATCTCTATATTTCATTATTTCTAATGCATTATCTATATCTTTCATGCTTTTGGCATATTGAGGCCAAGAAAAAATTCTGCATTCTTTATTCCCTATAAACATGTTTATATCTTTAAGTTTTTTTATTATTACAGAGGTGTTTAACCCTTCTTTTTCGATTATTTTAAACCAAGGTACCATTTTCTTTGTGCAAAAATCAATTTCTTTTTTGCAAACAGTACAAGGCTTATATTCTTCATCCCAATATTCATATTCTTTGCTTATGATATTAAAATTATTGCTTTTTAATCCTTTTCTGTTAATTCTTTTAGAGCTTTTACAACTATTATCTTGATTAAATCTACAATCAAATACCGGGATAAGCACTATGCCTGGCTCCGAAGGCTGGCCACAATAGAACTGATAAGCTCTATTTTCAAGATCGTTATAGGACATCTCAAAATTAAAATAGACTACGCTCAGTTTTCTATTCAATGCAGTTATAGCAGCTAGAAGAAGGAACCAGCTTTTGCCTCGTTTGTTGGGGCCAAAGAATGATAAGAAATCTTCTCTATTCAAAGGTCCTATGAATTTGCCAAGCTTCCCTGGAAATTCAAATAGATGAAAATTGTTTTGTCTAGATAGTTCTATAGGTATTTCTGGATCAGTTAGACTTATATAATTACTACTGCCTATATCTTTTTTGTTAAATTTGCTAACTCTAGCCAAAGTCTCATTCAAATCATCCTCCAACAATCCAGCCTCTATGTCATCTTTAAGCTCTTGTAAAGCTCTTCGAGTCAAATATTTATTTGTTTCATCTATCAAATATTTGACATCCAAAGCACCTTCTCTTGCATATTCTTGGGATAGACTAGAAAGAAATTCATCAATTAATTCAGCATCATCATCTGATATATTTTTGTGAAGTCGATGTGAATTGAAGATATCTTGGATGTGTGCTTTGGGAGCTTTCCCATATTCGTTTTGGTATTTTTTGCACCATCTAGCGATAATTTTCGCCCAAGAAACCTGAAAAGCGCTTGGATCAAGATTAGGCGCTATTTGATTGATAAAAATATCTGAAACTATTAAGCCTTTGATTATATTTCTTTCACAATTAGCACTTATCTTTTCCCTTCTTCCAATCATTATTGACCCTTGCTTTTATTTAAATTTTTTATAATATTACTAAGTCGTCTTATTTCTTGTTTCAATATTTTTATTTCTTCATTTTTGTCTTTTAAATATTCTGATTTTATTTTTCCAAAATTTTCTATAATATTTTTAAACTTTTTTATTTCACATTGTATTATTTTCATCTGTATATGTTTTGATCAAATATTTAAATAATTCTATTGGTTTTTGGATCGTTATAACTATGCTTTATTTCCTCTTCCATTTGATATATTTATCGATAAGCCTAATAGAGAATACCAGCCAACTATTTTTAACCTTACCCTTAACCGTTCTAGGGGTCTCCATATAATCATTGGCTTCAGATAGAGTTACATAGCTATATGCTTGCTCCATCTGATTTTCAACTTCTCCAATAAGTTTTTCCATTTGTTCCATTATTATATCCTCCAATATTATTCTGGCATTATATCATCATTACATTTTTCATTTTCGTTACCTATAAACCTAAAAGGTACGAATATTAATAGCATCAACAAGCAAGTAAGAAGAAATGATTTAATCATACTCATTATACCCTCCATTTTTTGCGGTCTTTCAATTCAGCTATTTTGCCTGGATTAAATCCAGATGTTTTTGCGAAATAACCTGTAATACGAGTGATTCCGTCCACTTCATTGGAGCCACAATATATACATTTTTCATTAAGTCCTCTTGAAGTTTTAAAACATTTTTTACAAGAAGTGAATTCAGGAGAGAAACAAATTTGATCATTACTTGTATTTTTAAAAACTGTTTTAACAAATGAGGCTATGGCTTTTTTATCAGGCTTATATTCCCCGATCCACAAATGAGTCATAGACCCTGCCTCTATAAGAGGATGAAATTTACCTTCTAGGCTTACTCTTTTAATAGGGTCTATATTTGAGGCAACACTAAGCTGAGTAGAATTGGTATAATAGACCTGGCTGTCTTTTGAATCTCCTCTAGTAAAATTCAAGGCATCAGGAAAGTTATCTATATCTAATTTTGCAAATCGGTAAGAGGTAGATTCAGCAGGGGTTTGCTCCAGCACAAAATTGATACCATATTTTTTACTCAATTCCTTTGATATATCGTGCATCAAAGATATCAGCCTAAGCCCATCCATTAAAGCTGTGTTATTTTCATGAAGTTCTTGCCCGGAATAAGCCTTTACAGCTTCATTAAGCCCTACCATTCCAATCAAATGTGTAGCTTTATGAAGCCTTAAATATGATTCTCCATCCAAATCCATAGCCAATAAGGATAAAGGCCCGTTATGTTTTTTGCTCAATAATTTTTCTATAAATTTCCTTTTACAAACATGGGCTTTGGCTGCTAATTCCATCCTATTGGATAAAATTTTTATAGTTTTTTCAAAATTCCCCTTAGATTCATATATTATTCTAGGCAGATTTATTGTCACATTTTGAAGGGCGCTGAATCTCATCTTCCAAGGCTGGTTGGTTTCTTCTAGATCTTTTTTAGACATTACAAGGCTTAAACGACAACACTCAGATATTTTGACTTTTTGGCCTCTATCAAATATGAAATAAGTATTGCCCATTTTGGCTGCTACATCTGAAGCAAGTTCTAAAAACTCTTCATGGTCTTTGGTTTCAAAAAATTTCTCAGTTATGTGTAGATTAGGTTTAGGCCACATAAAAGGTCTCCCGCTTCCATCTCCTTCAAGATATGTTTCAAATATAGCTTTAATGAACTTGTGGGATTCAAATTCATAATATTTGTATTTATCCCCTGTATATTCCCCTCCTGGTCCTATGGCTTCAACATTAGCAAAATGTTTAGGGACTTCCCAATAGAGATTGATATCAGAAAATATTGCTTGACCCCCTCTAGCCACCGCTTGTTGTGAAAATTCAAAGATAAGAATTTGAGCCAATTGTTTTATTTCTTTATAAGAATATCCAAGTAAATAAGGGGCTATAAACACATTGATGGCATCCCATCCAATAGCTCCAGCAAAACACCCTTGCAGTGCTGCTGAAAATTTCATCAAATGAAGCAGTAAGACTTCTGGATGTCTAGCAGGTTTAGCTATTGAAAGAGCATTGGGGAGATTTAGGCCGAACTTTTTTATATATTCTAGATTTTGACCCCCGCAATATGGCCGGTCAATATAATCCAAATCATGAAGATGGATATCCCCTCTTAGATGGGCCTTTGAAACTGCATCAGGGAATATCTCTAACAAAGCAAATTCTTTTTTAATATTCCCTGCAATAGTCAAATTGGTGGCTTCAGGATTATGAGGGACGTTTGCATTTTCTTTATTGCACTGAATGATAAGGTCTTTTACATCACTTATAGGCATTCCTAACCGGCAATATTTATTTCTTTCTTTTACAAATCCACGGTTGATAAGCTCAGCATTGACTAATTCTCTTATTAATGTTGTTGTAACAACTTTAAGTCTACGATATTTTATTAATCCTTCGATTTCATTTGCTATTGCCTTAGCACATGTCTGTGGCAGCCCGGTTTCTTTTTCAAGAGATTTTATTATTTTATATTTGTCCCATTCCAATATTCGGTCATCAGAAGTTTTTGTAAACAAACTTTTATCTGTACTATCGGTCATTAATAATCCGCCCTTTCGAATAGTTGTTATAATTATTTATTTTATTCTATGTAATTTTATTTTTTCTTTAAAATTTTTGCTTTTTTTTGTAAAATATTCCGATATAGTTGGTAATTTGTATTATTTTATTCAATTCTTCTATATCTAGTTTGCCCCATATCATGGCTAAATCATTTGCTATATCAGAAAGATTATTTTTTCTATATTTATACATAGTGTCATTATAATATTTTTCTACAAGTTTTAATTCCCCGTGGCGCAAAAGACAGCTATGCTTTTTATCAAACACAATAGCTACTTCTTTCATAGAGGCCAAAACTTCCCCATCATCATTTATTAATTTGTATTTATTATCTCCAAATTTATAATTCATTTATTTTTTCCTACTATTGATATTTTTTTTGCTATAAATATTTATTGATTCAAGAGAAAAACTTGAATTTGACTTAAACATTCCAAATTGGGATCTAATTCCTAGATGATCTAATATTTTATGAGATATTTTGTTCATTTTAATCCTCCGAAAAACTTAGAATTATTATGCCAAAATTTTGGTTTATTTGAATAATATCTATCCTTAGCCCAATAAATCCTCAATATCATAATCATTAAACTTATTAGGAACTTGCATAATTTTTATTTTGAATTCTTTAAGGATCATCGCTTCCTCTCAGCTTTCTTTTTTCTTTCAACTGCCTTCATATATTCAGGGTTTTTAGAATATCCAGTTTTAGATGTATAATATCCTCTTATTCTGAAATTAACTGGAAATAAAATTCTGTTCATCAATATCTCACATTCACTACACAATACTGATGGGTTTTCTGTCATTTTGTGAATTATTTCCTTTGTATTGCTGCATTTTGGGCATTTATATATATAAATACTCATTTGTTAACCATTTTTTCTTTTCTTATAACTAATTATAATATATCATCATCCCCGAATCTAAGATGACTATATTCTCTTTCTATAAAAGCTTGGAGTTCATCAATGAAAGTGCTGTAATCATATGGCAGATTGCCTAAGTTTTGATCTTCTCCTTCTCCAACCTTCTTTCCTTTTTCATCAAAAAATTTTTCCAATATAAGGGTATCTATCCCCATCAGATGATGCTGTAATTCTTCGTGAGTGATGATGGAGACATTATTGATGGTTAGAGCAAGTTTGACCATTTCTATTCCGCTTATAGAATACCCTTTTCTCAAATATTTCTTGACTCGAAGCATAGTATTGATTGGGTATTCTGTGCCAAGGTTTATTATCAAAGTCTTGCTGGTATTATCTTTGAAAAACCTATCCCCAAAAATGAAGATATTTTTTTCAAAATCATAAGCGCCCATACAGACGGTGAAATCAAATTTGCCGAAAATATAATTGACATCATTACCAGAGAAGGTTCTTATAAGTTGTATCTTAAGCCCAGTTTTTTTATTGTAAAAGCTATAAGCATTGGATGTTTTGGTGAATTTTTTAAGACCAAAGAGTGGTTTTGGTTTTTTATCTTTGTTCAATACTTCTTGACTTGAGGCACCAGAAGCACCAGAGATGTAAGAATACATGGTATTTAATCCTTTTATCTCTTTAAAATAAATGTCATAATCATTTATTTTTTCTTTAGTGAATATACTCCTTATAGCACCTCCGATGATCATAGCTTTATTCTTATAAAGCTCTTCTTTCAATTCTTTTGGTAAACCTTTTAATAACAAATAGCGCTCTTTCTCATACATTTTATTTCTCCTTTATCCATATTTTATTCATTCTTATGTTATAAATGTTTTGAGGTTTAATTCCAAACAAGGCAGCTAACTGTTTTTGTGATATTAATTTTTTGGCTTTAGCCTCTCGATATTCTTCTGAATTTAATATATCTCTTATCCATTCAACAGTTGACCAAGTTAATTTGGAATTATGATGATTTTCCCCTCTCTTCTTTTCTGATATTCTGTGTTTCGTTTCTTTGGAATGGTGTTTATTGAACATAGGATTACTGCTGCCTTTTAAAGATTCAGATATTTTTTTCTTTAATTCATCAGGTAATTTTTTACCATATCTATAGTGATTATTTCCTTTTTTGTGTAAACTAAGATGATCAAAAGCTTTCATCTTTTGCAGATTATTAGGATCATCATTGCTGTAGTCAAAATCCTTATGGTGTATTACATTACCATCCCCTGGTAATATGGGGTCATCAGGATGATGGTCATTCCAGATCTTGTGGTATTTGTGCTGTTTTCTTTTTATCATTTTTCTTTAATTATACTTTTATATGGTTCTATATTTTCCACTTCAAAAACTTTATCAGAATTAATAGAAAAGTTCACATCGCTAATAATTATCATTTGAATACCTAATTTCTTAGATATCATCTTTATCATCTCAGAAGTCCGTTCTTGATTTGTTGTTCCCCTAAGATGCTTAAACGGTTCATCTAAAATGAACACATTATCAGGCTTATTAGGCATTATAGCATATAGAGCTAATCTTAAAGCAAAAGAAGCAATATCTATGACTCCTCCTCCGGAGTCATCCATGGGGTCTATTAATTCCCCATTTCTATCTTCAAAATTGAAGCTAACTTCAGTTTTTCCCTTTTTCTTCTCAAATATCACCTTAAATTTATATCCTTTTTCCGGGAATGTAGAGGATAAGGCCAAAGTCACAAGCTCAGATAGGCAAAATTCTAGCTTTCTTTGAGTATTCTGAGCAACTTCATTTATGATGAAAGAGGTTTCTTTTATTATCTGTTCAAGATGCATTTGTTTTTTAAGGTCTTTTTTTATATCAGAAATAGTTTCCAATATTTCATCTCGTCTTCCTTTTTCTTGATCAAGATTAGATCTTAAATTTTGTATTCTGCTTATATACATTTCCATAGTTTGACAATTTCTTGTTAAGGTTTTTTATTCTGTGATCTATTTTTATATATTAATATATCCAAAATACATTTTTTCTTAGTTTTAAATTAAAATTTCGTATACTGTGTCTAATTATATATCTTGACCCGTTTTCATAGCTTAAAAAATCTGAGCTAATGCTTTTTGTGTACGCTCAAATTATTCCCTAAACCTTTCCAGCCCCTCTATAATTAATTTTTTGTCCATATCCGATCAGTATAACAGTCTGATATAGACAAAGATTGTGTAATTTGGTCAATCCCTTTTAACTCCAAGACGGGTCTCTAATCCTTCAATTTTAACCAATAAATCGTTCCTTTCTTTTTCTAAATTTGATTGTATCACCCCTATGGTTTTTTGGGCCTCTTCAAGATTAGAACACCCTAACTCTTTAAGCTGGTCTATAATGGTTTCATATTGACCATCTAAACGGCTCTTTTTTGTATTCAGTTCTATAAAAATTTTTTCTAATTTTTCTATTCTTTCTTTTAAATTGTTCATTATTTTCTCCATATTTTATTTCTTTTTATACCAGAAATAGTTGTATTATCTACTCCAAATAATTTTCCTAATTTTGTTTGGTCAATCAATCTTTTCTTTTTAGCCTCCCTATATTCTTCTGAACCTAATATATCCCTTATCCAATTAACTGTCATTTGTGTTAATTTATGGTTTGGATGGGCTTCCCCTTTAGATAATTGTTTCTCTATTCTTGTTTTAGATATTTTTTGTTTTGCTTCTTCTGTATGATTTTTATTATACATTGGATTATTTTTGCCTTTAGAATTAGCATGATTTTTTGATATTTTTTGTTTTGTTTCTTCTGTACTGTTTTTCCCTTTTCTGTGAAAACTCTGGTGCTTAGATATGGTCATTTTGCATAAATTATTAATATTATTATTACTATAATCCCCATCTATATGATGAATGCAATAACCATCTCCTTTGATTATAGGATCATCTGGATGGTATTTGTTCCAGATTTTGTGATATAATTTTATATCTCTTTTCATTTATATTATTTTTATCCTCCTATATATAATAACGTATTTAGAACAAACATTCTGTTATCATTTTTTAAAGCCCATTCCATTGCCTTCTGATGCCTCCCTTTCCATCCCACTCCACTCCAGCCCTATCTTCTCCTCTCCATTAATTATGCAAGGCACGAAACTATCATTTCTTTAACTTCATCATCTACTTCATGTTCAGCATAGAAATTATCTAGCTCTCTTAAAAAATCTATCTCTCTGCTCTTAATAGGACCAGCACTTTGTTCAATTTTGATCCCGAATTTTTCTATAAGCTCATTAAGTCTTTCATTATCCTCTTTGGTTTTCTTAATATGATCTATAGATATAACCCCTTCGCTTATTGGGATATATTCTTTACTAATTTTATTGTCGATACTGTCCCAAATATATATTCTGGGCCTAAAATTGTCATTAGCCCTTTGACGAGTTATAGCCCCCGGATTAATCAATATTTGATTTCCATTTTGTTTAACAAAAGGGATGTGATTATGGCCGGTTATTATTAGATCAAACATAGGAAGCTTTCTCATAAGGGAATCAGCTTTTGTGGCCACCTCATCTTCATCCCAATATTTCTTTTCATTATATACATAGATATGCATAAGGGCTATGGCTTTTTTGATACAACCATTTTCTTTCATTACTGTTTTTGTTTTTTCGATCCATTCTTCCAAATTATTCCCCCAAGATAGACCAAAAAATCCAATTCCTTCAGAAGAAAAGATTGTGAAATTTTCACAACCTTTCAACACAATAATTTTCCCACAAGCCTCTAGAACAGATAAAGAACTATCCTTATATTGATTAATAGAATGATAAGGTAAGTCGTGATTGCCTGCTACAGTTATGGTCAATGTTTTAGGCATATGCTTTATCATCCAGCTTTCCCCTTCAGGGGAAATTCTAGCCTTATGAAATGTATCTCCGCTTTTTAATATTGTAGCGTTGTGCTTTTCGGCTAAATCTTCTATCCATTTGAACTTCCTTGCTTGAGTTTCTCTGAAGTTATCTGTCCTACATTTCGGTTGATCTAACCTAAAATGATCATCACTCGTAAGTAGAAATTTCATTTCAAGTCTCCGAATCTATTCTAAAAATTATAGACACTTATCTAATCCTTTAACCAAAGGCTGACCGCACACTTTACATTTCGGTATTTTATCAAGCTCTTCTACAACAGCCAATAAGCTCCTTTCAATTCCATCTTTTTCCATTAGAATTGATTCAACATCACTTACTAGTCTGACTAATTTGCCTTTTTTTACAATTAATTCATCTAAGGCCTCTAGATCCATTTTTATTTTAGTTATTCCTCGATTCACCCCTTTAATATCTGGAATTGTTTTCAATTCCTTTTCTATCATATTTGCACTATTTATTTTGCCTTCTATTGAAAGACCTTTAGTCGATTTATTTTCAATACTATCGATGCCAAATTTTATAGTTTCTAATTCTTTTGGGACTCCACTCATAACAGAATCATCAGGTAGTTTATCCATCTCTCCTTTTATCTGTAAAGCAAAATCTAGAGTAGATTTTATTGCATTCAATCTCTTCTGCTTTTGATCTAAATTTTCAATTTCAATGAATTTGATTTGGCTCAATGATTCATCTATGCCTTTTATATCAGGGAGAGAGGACATTTCTTTTACAATACATTGGGCCTCTTCTATCTTCCCTAGTAGAGATTTTAAATGCTTTTCTTTTGCTTCTATGGATTCAGCCAAGGATTCTATTCCCCTTAGTTTTAATTCTATTCTATCCAAATCATCATATCTTTTAAGCTTTTCATTGTTTTCTTTTAAAGATTTTTCTAGATTGATTTTGTCTTGATTATTCTTGAGTTTTTTACGGTTAACATTTTGAAAAGCTCTATCTATGGCTTCAAGATTTACAAGTTTGTTGAAATATCTAGCAACTTCTGGAGGTGAATCTGATATCAAAAAATTGTCTTTGAACTGGAATTTGATATTTATGTCTTCTAGGCTGAAAACTTTTTTTATATCATCTGGGACTCTTTGACCAAATGCTTTAAATTCTTTACCATTAAGGGCAAAAATATTGTCTTTTTCAGATCTTATTCGTTCAACAATATCATCTCCCTTTTTGATAGTTATCTTAAAGGCCTCTCCCTTTTTACACAATCTATTCCTAAATTTTAGAGTTGATTTATCATTTTTTAATATTGCTTTTAGTGCTCTCATTATAGAGGATTTCCCGCTATCAGTATCCCCTATTATGGAATTAACTCCTTTGGAGAAATTAAAAACAGCCTTTTTATAATAGGGCTGGTATTTTTCTATAATCAAATAATCAATCATTTTTCACCTCTATTCCTACTGTTATGGTCATCAAATATTCAAATTTGTAGGAAAGAAATTTTGGTTTAAAGAATTTGTTAAGAAAATCCCAGCTAAATACTTCATAATAAAAAAGCTGCTGGATACAAATAGTATGCTGTTTTGTATTTGTAAAGATTGGAATATATTTTTGGTGGTTAAGCTGTTCTATTATATTTTTACACATTATATCTGCTAATATATCAGGATGAATATATTTATATTCCATCCAACTAGCGTAATGTTTTGTCATATTATATATTATATGTTGGACAGGAGCTGAATCAAATGGTTTATTGGAAGGTTTTATATCAATTAAACTAGATATCTGTGGATCACCAGCAACCTCGAATATTTCACAATTATTTTGCACAGGTTCAGCCCTTTCATCAATTTTAGAAAGAATGCCATATGCATCATATTCCCCGGAATATATTCCAACAGGGGCCATTATTATCTTTTTACTAAATATTTTCACATTAGCGCCTAGATATATTATTTACTATTTTATAAATACAAGCATAACTTACGCCATATTTAGAGGCTAGATTAGATATTTTATCGCCTTTGCTATATAGTATATTTATATCTTTTACATCATTATTAGTCAATTTTGCATTATGGTGCTTTTCCCCTTTTTTAGCTCCTTTCATAGTTTTATGG
The DNA here is from genome assembly GCA_048883045.1 of Candidatus Thorarchaeota archaeon. Taxonomy (GTDB): domain Archaea; phylum Asgardarchaeota; class Lokiarchaeia; order Sigyniarchaeales; family SOKP01; genus Loki-b32. Next base: position 19,127 of record JBHLRA010000001.1, read on the forward strand.
TTATATTTTCTATTATTGTTTTCTTTTGAAGTCTCCCAACACAAATTGACTAGTCTATTATCAAATGAATGTCCATTTTTATGTGATGCTTGCATATCTTTTTCAGGAGGAGGCCCAACGAATGCAAGTAAAACCATTCTATGAATTCCTATTTTATATTGCTTGCCATCTTTGCTTAAGCAAGCGCATTTATATTTGCCATCTATAACGGGATTTAATAACACAGGCTCATTTCTAAATTTTTCTTTATTGTGCCTACTATTCAAATAAGACCTAATATTCCCAAAATTACTTATTTCATAGAAGCCTTCAAATCCAGGTATTTCTTTCCACCTCTCTATAGTATAACTTAATAGTTCAAAAAAATAATCTGCATCTATTATTACAATTGGATTTTTTATCTTTTTACATTTTAGGATTAATAGCCAAGGACTATTCTTCAAATAACCAATGGCTCTATTTTTTATTTGATTTATATCTTTCAATATATTCCATCTTTCGGCAGATTTGCATTCTATATTCCTAAATTTGAACATGTCTGCTACATAATTTGACAATATCACGTCAGGGCCACTTTGACCCATAATTCTAGGTTTTATTTCTTTATCATCCTCATAACCCCAAGGGATGTTAAAGATATCGCTTATCTTTTGGCATACAAAATTTTGTAGCCATCTAGCTTTTGCTTTTCTGGATTTAACACTAATAGTCATAATATTTCCAGCTTTATCCCTCTTTTTAAACAATAATTATGTATATCATCAGCGCTCCATCTAGCCATATAGGTTAGTATAGGAGCAGTCTTATTTGGCAGTCTTGGTTGCCTTAAAATGATTCCTGCTACAAAATGTTTAGCTGTAAGTCTTAGAAGAGGATAGTGTTTATAACAATCACAGCTATTGCACATTATAAAATCTTTCTCCACATCTTGTACACAATTCATGTGAGTTAAAATCAATCTCAGGAGTGCCCATCAATTCAAATTTGTGGGCAAATAATTTACATAATAATTTATTTATCAATTTTAGCATCTCTTCCCCTTCCTCAAAAGACTGGGAAAGATGGCTGCGCCAACTACTATTTTGACCGACTGGCACAATAGACATGCCTTATATATTTATTTTATATAGATAAAATAAATATATGGGCTGCCAAGCTTAAGAGTTAATTGTTCAGCTTCTTCATTGGCTAAAATGTAACTCTCATTTTGCAGCCATCTTTGCCTTTTTATCTTTCCCTTTAAGGTTTAACAACTCCCTTTTAGGTTTTCTCCCCATAGACTCAATGCTTACTTCGGCCTCTCCTTCATCCCATTTTTTTGCAACCCTTTGGGACAGCTTATCTTCTAGGCCATTATCTTCAATGAAATTGATAAGCTTGTTGATGGTCAAATCCTTCCCGTCCCAATTTATTTTATCCCTTTTCTTGGCTTTGTCTTTCCCAGTATCCGTCTTTAAATCATACAAATATTTAATATCAGTTGAAACATTATCAATACCATAATTAAAAAGAATATCTATATAACAGGTTTGAAATGGACGGCCAACTTTTACTTTTTCAGCCTTGACCTTGGAGCAAATTCCAATCGTTTTATCTTTTATCTCATATCTTTCGGCTTCAGCTAGAACCATTATTTGGGCTGCATAAAAATCCAGCGCTCTTCCCCCGATTCTGGTCCATTTACGCCCGAAAGTAACCCCAATCTTATCTCTTATTTGAGATATAACTATTAAGATTGCATTTTTTTGACGGATCTGCTGTTTCTTTTCTCTAAAAAATTGGCTAAAAAATTTGGGCTTTTCGGTTCCATAAGTGCCTTGATCGTATTTTTCGCCTTTCGCCATCGCTTTCCGCCTCGCAAGGCCCCGGCCTATTTCTGCATCGCTGGTAAGACCATCTAGGGAATCTAGAACATATATCAAAATTTGATCATCCTCCAGTTTTTTAAGGCATTTGTCGAAGTTTAGATCAAATTCCTCTATACTATCGCTCATGTTGTCTTCTTCAGCTTCAGGAATTATATCAAAGCCATACATCTCTTTAGAGTTGAAAGTATACCCGGCCTCTACATCATCATATTTGTATACAATTTTATCCCCGAACTTTTTTATAGATTGAGCAACAATTTCTGAAGCAATGAGAGTCTTGCCTGTACTCTTGTCGCCGATAATATTAACTATCTTCCCAATAGGGATTCCTCCCCCTATTGTACGGTCTAAAACATCTGAGCCTGTCGGTAAAAATTCCATATTATTTTATCCCCTCCAATATATTTTTTATTTGATCTTTCTTAAACCAATATTTTATAGTACCTGAAATATTAAGTTTTATACAATCGTAAATTCTTGAAGTTTTACAAAATTCTCTCATACGTTTCAAATTATAATCAATTGGATTAGGGATGCTAAATTCACTACTAAATCTTGATAATTTAACACTAGATATCCATCCTTTTTCATTTAACTCTTTTCTTTTGTCTTTATTATTCTTCCTAAAGATACAATATTCTTCTAATATCATCAATAATATTCCTTTGTTCGAAAATATTAGAAAAGGCTTCTTCTATTCGACTAAACGCTCATCATCGAATATTTCAGAGGTGCACCCCTGCGTTTTTTCTTAAGGCCTTTAAATAGCGTTCTTTTAAACTAAGAAGAAGCCTGAAATTGTCTATTAGCGGCGTTCTTTTAAACTAATCCGATTTTTCCTTTTCAATTTGGTTTGCAAAATCGCACACTCTTTCCATATCTTCTCTTCACAGCTTTCACATTCTAATTTCTCATCACAATCTGCGCCGAACTTATGACCATTGGGGCAGTCAGGGGGTTCCTTTGATCTATTATTCTCCAAAGCTTTATTATAAGCCTTTTCCTTCTCATCAGTTCCGGAACCGTCAGTTATTTGCTCAACTCCATCTTTAAAATTTTTGATCTCTTTATTCTCTTTCTCATCTTCTTCATCATTACCTGGAATAACATAAAAGGCATTCCTTACCTCTTCATAAGAAGGAATTATGATCATTGCATCCAAGGGAAAGACTTTGTCCAAGATGCTTTCTGGATAGGGTTTATCTCTGTCTTCAAAGGTAAAAGTCTTATATTTGAAATAATCTCTTTTACCAAATTTGTGAGTCTTGGCTTTGAATTTTACTGAACGGCCATTACTTAGGGAGGAAAATATGATTTGTTCTTCCTTTTCCTCGAAATCTTCCAGCCTATCCAAAAGCCCATCTCTTTCAAAATAGGCATAGCTGGCGATGAATATCTTGATTGTATCAGGTTCATCTTCCTCGATTACATTATAAATTGCTTTTCTGGATGGAAGCAATTCTTGTATATCATCGTTCTTCCAGTCTACTCCTGCCTTAAGCCTTGATTCTCTTTCCTCGCATATAGGGCAGGGCTTGTGGAAAGTTCTTTCCAAACAAATAAAAGCATCATCATTAGGACCTACACCTTGGTGAACCCAGATGTCACATATATAATCTGGATCTCCTTTAGCTATACCTTGGGGATGATTTTTTGTGGAGACTATATATGGAAGAATATCAATCAAATTGAAGCCTTCAGAAGGTTTATAAAATTTAACATCTTCATGGCCTTCAAGATTAAGAAAGCCTTTCCCCCCACTTTTCCCTTTGTTGTCAACATTGTCTTTGGTTCTTTTCCCCAATTTTTCATCTAAATTGCTCATATTCTCTCCTTTTTTAAACCTTCTCTTTGTTTCTGCTGTTTATCAGCCTTATCATTAGGCGAACTCCAATATTGAGCTATCCAAAGCTTACATATTTGTTCTAGGGCTTTGCTCCGATTCTTTAGAGTTTCCAATATATTCTTTAGAAGATGGACTTTTTGAGTCAAAGCTATATAGATTTTGTCTTCCTCTATTTTGTTGATTATCCGGTTTTCAGCCATCTTTGGATCATCTTTTCTGAGCTTTGCAGCCATGTTTGATCTATAAATTGATCTTTTAGCCTCTAGCCCTTCATCTTCATCATCCCCGTATAATAGTCTTGAATATTTTGCTACAAGATTACAGTGGGTCGCCCATTCGGTGTGAAGATCATCCAAATCTATGGGCTTAAAATCAACCTCCATATCTCCTAAAATTTTGAAAAATTCTTTGCCTAAAATTTCTAGAATAGATTCTGCCATAATTAATCTCCTCTAATATAATAACATGTTTAGAAACCTTTTTATGTTTATGTGATTATTTTCCAATCATCGCTAATTTTAGGGGTTAAAAGTTTTAATTGAAGAGGGGTATAATATTCACTCCAAGGGTGGAAAAATCTTCCTCCTCTAGGTATTATCCCATATTGATCAACTAAATTTGCAAAGCAGCTATCTACACAATAGATTTGAAAGGCCCCCTGAAGGATAGATAACCAATCAAATATATTATAACCTTCAACTTTACCCAATCTAACTATTCCATAATGGTTAGACATTCCACCTATAATTTTATTGAAATCGAAATGCCTTCCATGGCTTCCATCTTCGTGCACAACTATATAATTATCATTTTTATTTATTTCCTTAAGAGCCATCAGTTGAGATTCTTTGTCCCTATTTCTCACTATAAAATCATAGAGATCATATTTTGTTGTATAGGGCAAACCTGCGTGCTTATACTTCCACAAATCAAATGAAAGATTGGTTTCTTTCCAATTTTTGTCCAATAAAGGATTGCCAAAACCTATGGCTAGATCTATATAAGATTGTGTAATATATTCCCAAGATTTGGTTCTTAGCATATGGCCTTTTTCATCTATAGAGCCAATATTATAAATAAACATATGGCTTAGAAAATTAACATTTTTAAAAACATCAATATACTCATTAGCTATGGGCCAAGTAACATCCAGCCCTTGGGAATAATAATAATATGCTATAGGCAAAACTAAAAGGAGATCCCCCAAACGTCCTGGTTGGATTATTGTTATATTTCCCATATAGTTGCCTCCTCTAATTTCTATCTATTAACATTCGATCTAAAGATTTCCTAAATTTTTGTTCTGTCATTTTAGTCCTAGATTACTCAATACTTTGTTGAAAAATACTGGGTCACTCCAAGACATATTAAGGGTGTTTGCTCTTATAGGATGGATTCTTTTATTGTATATATCTGAATATAAAAAATAAGGCAATTTGTCAAAAAATAAAATTTTCTTTTTACCATTTTCCATTTCAAATCTATAAGAATAATCTTGTATATGATCTGCGATAGATGAATTGATATTCCAATCAAATATTGATAATTTATTTGTTTCCTGTATTGGATAAGCCAAATCACAAGTAAGCGGAAAATAAGTATTTACAAATTCTCTTATATAAGACATATCTGCCAAATTATATAATTTCCCAACTTTTCTTTTCTCTTCTATTATATTTTTGTGATAATTTTTAAAATCATCATTTTTTCTTAATTCATAAATCATAGAACACAGCATCTCTAATTTTCTTATACTATTTACATAAGTTACACATCCGCTTATACCATTAATAATATAGTATAAATTTGATAATCTAATTTCTGACAAGTCTCTACATATTATTGTGTCGGAATCAAAATACCAACAAGATTTTATTCTTTTTTTAGCCATAATTTCTCTTAATCTAGGCCAACGCATTATATTGAAATGGTGTTTAGGATATGCCCACTTAGGAGCAGATCCTATGTGAGCATAATTGTCTTTTAAATCTTTAAAATTACTTCCTTTCCCATTATAATCCTCATAATAATCAAATATAGCCCCGGATTGTATGGCTATATCTTTATTTGAATCATCCCCGAATAGGAATATATTTGTATCAGGGTTGAAAACCTTTGCACATTTCAAGGTATGTTCTAGATACCAGCTGTGCTCAAAATGCATAAATATTATAGGAGCTTTCATAGCTTTTCAAATCTCCTCATCAAATAAAAAGTTTTATTCCAGGTCCAGCCAGAGGCTATATTTACACAGAATATAATAATATAAACAATAAACAAGAAGGTGAATTTTATTAGATTATATATTTTTTCAACCATATTTTCCTCTTAAAGACGCTATAGCCATTGCGCAAATTTAGATTTCTGACCACTAGCTCATAAGAATGATTATTCCCATCCAATATATTGTCAGAAAAATAGTTCTTAATACCGCTAACGTCATCTAGCACTATCCATTCAGCTAGATAAATAAGTTTCATGCAATCTGCATTACCAGTAAAAGCTGAACCATCTAAGATTGCTAGATCAAAGTTTTTTATATCATTGTGATTTTTGATGGCCTCTATCCCGTGGAAAGGGATTCTATTGGATTTTATATACTCTATCTCTTCCCTTCTCCATCTCAAAACTTCTTCTAGAGGATAATTATTGAGGTTGGTTCTAACGTCTTTATAAAAACATTCTATCTGCCTTTCATCTAAATAATCATCCAGCCCAACAGAACAATAATTGTAAGGAATTATGAATGAGTTTTCTTTGTGATTTTTGGCCAATTCTGCACATCTAATTTTAGAGGCCTCTATACAAAATACTTTAGCTTTTTCTTCTAATCCGGTCGCTTTAATCCCATCCACAACAGCTTGAGTACTCCCTTTACCATCAGATGAGCCTATTTCTATAATAGTTGTCATACTGTGATCACAGACTATATGGGCTATTTGATTGTATAATTCATCTTGAAATATTTCTGGAGGAATTAATTTATCTAATGTTGGCATCGTCGTTCTCTACTTTCCAAGTTTTATTGTTTTTGATTCCGCTAATAGCACATTCATTGACTCCAAATAAATCAGCTAATTGTTTTTGGGATATTAGCCCTTTACTTTTAGCCTCTTTATATTCTTTTGAATCCAATATATCTCTTATCCAATTGGCTGTCATTTGTGTTAGTTTACAATTAGGATGATTTTCTCCTTTTATTTTTTCTGATATTTTGTTTTTGTGCTCTTTAGATAATTTTCTGCCATACATAGGATTCTTTTCCCCTTTGACTAATTCTGATTTTCTTTTTATTTGTTCTTTTGAAAATATATATTTATACATAGGATTATTTTCTTTTTTAAAATCAGCATGATTATTGGACATTTTTCGCTTAGTTTCTTCTGAGATTATTTTCCCTTTTTGATGTAATTTAGCATGTTCACTATGTGACATCTTCTGTAAATTATCTGGATCATCATTGCCGTGATCAAAATCCTTATGATGGATATCATATCCATCACCTTTAATTATTGGATCATCTAGATGATGATCATTCCAAATCTTATGATATTTTTTAACATTTCTTGACATTCATCTTATTCCTGCTAAATATCTTTTTATTTTCAAAATATTTTCTTCTCTTTCTTTTTTCTTCTTCTCTGAATGAAATAGTTCGTGATCTGCATTTATAATCCTGTGTCTATCTGGAAGTTTTTCTAAATAATTCTCATCTGGCTTAGCCCTTTTCAAAACTATACTATGATGATACGTTATTATATGTTTGAAAAACTCAAAACATCCCGCCTTTGTACAAATCTCATGGAGGTCTGAATCCATCCAAGTCTGCTTATAATCTGTGTCCAAATATCTCCCCAAAATATCGTGTAATATTTTATTGGTAAAAAATAGCGTTGATAATTTTCTGAAATTATGTCTGCTTTCGTTTGTGCGAATAAAAAAAGGTTTGTTCTGATTTTTCTTAAATTCCTCTACAATTATTGAATCCCAAGAATAAGTCTCAAAACTGCAATCATCTCCAAAAAACCCGAAACAATAAGGATTATATTCAAGAGATTTATCATATAGCATGTTCCAGAATTTGGAATAGTTTATATCTTCCCCTCTTCTCTTTCTAGGTTCATAGTCCCAAAATATATTTTCAGTTAATTCTTTTTTCAAAGTTTGCAGCATAGATTCTGAAATTTTATCACTTCTAGGTATAAGAAAAAAGAAATATATCCGACTTGGAAAGCTTGATTTTTCTAGAGCTGATTCCACTAATCTCTTAATCCCTTCTGGCCTTTTCTTAGAAGGAGTCAAAATTGCTATCTTCTTTTTCCTACTATCATCACTTCTTATTGTATTTCTGTGCCGTCTAGAGGCTTGAAAATGCTCAATAACAGCATTATCCTTATTTCTTACTATATCATATATTTGGCAATAAGATAAAGGCAAAGGCCTTATCATTATTTTATCTTTTAAAGATTTAACGCAATCTAGGAGCAGATTTTGATCAATTGTTCTATTGTCCTCTAAACATTTCATCTTCCACATTTCCAGCAATCTAAAGGCTCCATCAGTGTAATTAAAATATATAGTGCCAGATAGTAACCGATCCATGATGAAATTAACCCCAGGGAATAGCTCTTTGTCTCTATCTCGCATAGAATTAGGGAAGTAAGCTGCAAAATCTATATCTTTCATTTTTTCAAATAGCTTGGGTTGTTTTTTAACTATCGCATCTGCATCAACACAAACAACTGGTTTACCTGACATCTTTAAGACTCTTTCTATTAACACAGGCTTATATTGAGTATTCATAACCCACCCACCCAAATCCTCTATGCCTTCTATATAATAATCAAGTTTTAGAGTCTCTAAGGATTTTATAAGATTTTTAACTTCTTTCTCATATGGAGTGTCTATTGTGAAAAATGAGACCATAACAAATTTAGATTTAGGGTCTATCCCGGTGGTTAATATTTTGGGCTCTTTTCTTACCGAAGGCTTGGGAATTAAATTTTGATTAGGAGGAGGTTGGGCTGGTTGAGTAAAAACTTCTTTTCTTTGTTCTAATACCCTTTTTTTTACTCTCTTTAAAACTTCTCTTTGTTGAGGCCAAGAAAACTGGCTATAATTTTTAGGTAAATGTTTTTTTATTGTTTCAAATAGGTCATTATCCATCGATAGTATCCTTTTTCATAATCCACATTTGATTGTAAAATTTTTTATAATTTATATCTATTTTTCTTAAATTAAAACCAAATTTTTTTACAATTGACATCAATTTTTCTTTAGAATAAGTATTTACGTAAGCCCCTTTATTCTTTCCATCTCTATCATTCCAAGTAAATTTTTCCTTTTTGGGGGGTTTAAACCAGGTGACTATGGCTAATTCTTTGGTAGTTCTAAGTAAATTTGCAAAATAATTATATCCATCATAAGGATGCTGATGTTCCAAAGTATGTCTAGTATATATTATATCAAATTCTTTATCCTGATGCCTGCTAGTTGCTGGACACAAATCCCAAAAAGACCCAACGCTAAAACAAGAATTATAATTATTGAATTTCTTTCTAGCATATTTAACAAACTGCTCTGTTATTTCCCAGCCCTTATAAATTATATGCCCCATCTCGTGAAGATATTGGAAACAATGTTCAAAATCATAACCGTTACCGAACCCTATTTCAAGAAAAAGTTTTTTGTTTTTATTGCCTACATAATCTCTTATAATATAATAGGCCTCTTCTCGACCATAAGCATAATTATGGGCTAAGAATTTACACCATTCTTCATAGGATATTTCATTCAGCCAAGGGGCTTTAAAATCGTGATTGAAAATATTAGAGTTTTTTATAGTTTCTATTTTCATAAATCTTTAGTTCCATCTTTCGTATGAAATTTTATTATCATTTGAATAACAAACTATTCAATTTGTTTCTGCATTTATTAATGCGTTTGTTTTCTCTTATCTTTTTAATTTTTTTTATTTTATATATCAATTTTTTCATTTTTTAATAACCTTTTCTATAATTCTTTGCAAAATCGGTTTTCCTTTTTCCTTAAGAGCTCTTTTTTTGGCATTTCCGCCAGCATGAAAAACCCAAGAATCAGGCTTATAGAATGTTAATTTTCTATAATTTTTTTTAGACAGCACTTTTCCTGATTTGTTAGACATATTATATTCACTTCTTTCTATTTTTTTTAGTTTTAGATATTATACCCAATAATTTTTCTCTTTCTCCACTAGGGGCTTGATATCCAGATGCTATTATTCCAAGACCTTGACGAGCTGCTTTTGTTTTTCCATTTGGCCCAGTATAACATTTTCCTTCGTCTCCCCATTTCCATCCATTTTTACCTTTTATTGTGCATCTCTTAATAGGCAACTTATATCATCCTTTCTTGGTATATACATGGAATAAGTCTTTTATTCTATTTTCTATAGAACTTAAAGATTTATTTATTGATTTTAGATTAGAATTGATTTCTTTAAATTGAACAATAAATGGATTTTCAATAGTTAATTTCTCTTTCTCTGCCTTATCCCCGTCCACTATTTGAATAGTTTTTTTATTTTGACCACAATCGGCAATCCAAGGATATACACATTTAGGGCAACTACCTTCCCATTCCTCTAAAAATCCATCCTTGTTCATGGTGATTTTGTTTTCTGGCTTACCTATGAGGAAAACGTGAAACATTTTATATCCACATTTTTTACAAATAGTAAAAGTATTGTTAAGATCCAAAATTGTTGGCCCCATTGGCATCTTATTTCCCCCTTTTTTGGTTCAATCCTTCTCTTAAAGCTTTTCTATCTATAATCCTTATATCTTCAACCTTTATATTTCTTTCATTGGTTTCAGGATTTATTTCAGTTTTTATCCTTTTATAGGATCGATTATTGCCTATCATTCTTTTAAACCCGTTTTTGTTTTTCATATGTTCCTTTCATCCTCCATTACATTTTAAATAGATTTTCATATAAATTCCAGCTTTTTAACAAAATATCATCAAAACCAAGAATAAATTCTTCTCTAATTTCTAAATATTTATTTCTTAAATCTTTCAGATTAACTATTAAATCCTTTCTCTTTTTTTTAAGTTTTTCTATTTCTAATTTGCACCTTTTGCTAATGATATCCATATTTTCTCTTTCTACTGATTGTCTTATGTTGATTTCCATAATGATACTAATTCTTTTTCTAAATTTATTTCTTTACTCATTTCCTGTCTCCTCATTATTTTTCTTTTTAAATCAACTAAACCAGTTATAATAAAATTATTTACAATCCCATTTTTAAAAATTGTTTTTTAAATTTACTGACTCATCCTATCTGATCTCATCCGATCATATCTGATTGCATCTTACAATGATATATTTATATTTCAACCTTTATCTCTTTTACATCCATACCATTCCTATTTCAAATGTTCCATATTGATATCCTTGTCTTAGATTGGGCCTCATATCCCCAATACCATTTTCAAATCCAGCTATTTTCAATAGATTAAGAATTTGTTCTTTTGATATAAGTCTTTCATTGTAACAAATTTCAATTTCAAAACTCCAATCATAAAACATAGGTCTAATTCTGGTATCTATCGTTTTTACTATAACTTCAGGCCTAATATCAATATAATATAACTTATCTTTCGAATAAGGTCTAAATTTTAATTTAACCATTTCGGAATCATCATTGCTAAAAAATCGAATAGCTCTCCTTAGAGTAGTCTTATTCAATCCATTGATTTCGGTGGCGGCGTTAATCATTGATTTATAGATCATTCTTATAGGAATTCCAATTTCTCCATTAGGTAATCTATAAATACAACTTTCTGCAATTTGATCAATATTGTACTCTTTTCTCCCTCCGGTTTTAGGGACTTTCATTTTTTTATCTAAAAGTTCTTTAACTGTTTCTTCTGGGAACTTATGCATACATAAAGGGGTAATCCCCACTATCTCAACTTTCATGCTTTTTAATGATAAAGCTGGTATTTCTAAAACTTTGGTTTCTTTTTTGCTTGACATTTTTATCTCCTTTCTGAGATTAAAGTTTGTCATAGTGCAATTAAGTTAATAACATCCTTTCTAATATAGAAAGGAGACGGAAGGATATGACTAGCAAATCATATCCTTCCTTACCAATCATTAAATTAGAGATGGAAAACCTACTTTCTTAACCATACAATTTGTACTGACTTATCCTATCTCATCATATCTCATCAAATCGTATCTTATCATATCATATCTCATATAATTTTTTTATATTCAATAACCATGCCAATTCTTTTAACAATGACATTTCTCTTTACCTTTATAAAAGTTAATTTTGTGCTTCTATAATATTAACGTCTACTATCGTGATTTTTTGTTATCTTATTCCTTTTCTTATTTAGATATATTAGCCATAGCCATTAATTTATCTATATCGCATTTTTTGGCCAATAAAAACATTTTATTGAAAAATTTCTTTGCTTTTTCAAAAATCAAATCAGCTTTAATTACACATCAAGCATATTCTTTTTTATCATCAATAGTTAAATTATTAAGTTTAGCGAATGCTTTTATTCTATTTCCTCCGTTGCTGACAAATTCTTTTAGGAAATCTAATAAATATTGCTCTTCTTTTATTTTTTCTAAATACATTCTATCTAAATTATCCATTATTTTCCCTCCTTGTATATTATATATAACGTATTTAAACTCATTTTTATGATCAAATCTTTAAAGTTCTTTGAAATTGATATCATATTTCTCAGATAATTGATTAAGGGTCAACACTCTTCCAGTTTTAATATCGCTAAAATTTTCAAAATCCAGTTCTCCTTTCTTATAGGCTGCATATCGGTTAGGCCGCAAAACTTCTTTTTTAAACAGCTCATTTTGACGTTCAAACCAATCTCTATATTTTTCAGATGCCTCAGTTTTTCCGTATCTAGTTTCATATTTTACTTTGCCAGTCCTAGTCACTCTTTTACTAATTATTTCTTTATAAGGCCTTTCTATTCCTTCTAGATCATATTTAGTCAGCGCCATAAGAAGACATCGGCAAAGCCAGTGGGATGGCGGTGTTATTCCAAAAGCCACAATATCTTTATGCACTTGACCATCTAGATGCCCACAAAGCAAACAAGTTCGATGATCTAGCGTCGCTATCCATCTATAACCTATAATAAAATCCTCATAACTTTTATACACTTCTTGAAGAGATTTATTGCTTACATCCATTATTGAAGTTCTAGCGATGCGAGTTGATTCAATGATAGAAAGATTGGTGGCTGTTTTTATATTCTTGGCCATAGTTTGCATGCTGTGGCCTTGAATAAGGCCATTCAATAGTGCTCTTTTAGAATTCTTAAAATGATTTCTAAAACTTTTATTGAATAGATCAGATAAAAGAAAATCTCCTATTTTAGGTTTAAGCATTCTTTTAAGAGCTTTGGCTGGTAGTCCTAAATTAGGAACCGATCTGGATATTAAATCTAGGCCCTCTTGTTTCAGAAGAGCATTGGCAACATTGTAATATTCTAGTTTAGCTACATCACCCAAAGAATCTAATATTTTTCCATCTATCTCTTCGTGAACTTGTTTTAATATATCAATAGTTTGGGCTAGAACATATTTATAATGGCTCCGGCTTATCTCATTTATCCAAGGTTTGGCCTCTAACTTTTTAAGGATTTCAATTTGTGATCTTCTGAGGCTGTTGATGATTTCTTGGTCTAAACTATTTCCAAATTCTTCCAGAAAATGCCGATTTTTAAGAATAAAATCCATTAAAGAAGACATATATTATCTGTTCTCCATTGCATTATACGTTTTAAAGCTATTCGATAATATTCCTTGACTACTTCTATCCCAATATATTTTCTATTAGCCTTTAAAGCCATTGCACAAGTCGTACCAGATCCACACATAGGATCTAAAATTATATCTTTAGGATTAGACCAAGAAATAATGTGATCATATGCTAATTGTTCAGGAAATGGAGCTGGATGACATTTGCCTTTTTGTTTCTGTGGTGATTGCTCCCATATATTAAATCTTTGAGATAATTCATTTATAATCATTTTTTTATTTACAGGTTTTATACTTCCATCTGCATTTCGTATAGTGCCAGAAACAGTTTTACCTCCATGTTTTGTTTTTCTATCTTTTATTGGATTGAATATTTTTATATTTCCTTTGGATAAAATAAACATATAATCGAACACAGGACAATATCTTTTTTTTAATGCACCAACAGCTGAAAATCCGCCTTTATTCCATATCATAGTATCATGTAAATTGAAACCTATTTCTTTAAAATATAATGCTTGTTTAAAACTTGTTCCTGTTTTAGAACCCTTAATGATTGCGTCTCCAACAATCCAAACTACAACCCCTCCAATTTTAGTAATACGAAATAATTCTTGCGCTATTGGCTCAAATCTAAACTTATCTAAATTATTTTTATAAGTTCTTAAATTATCATAAGGTGGAGATGTGACAGTTAAATCAATACTATTATCTGGAATATATTTCATCATATCCAAACAATCGCCTAATATTATTCTGTTTATAAAATCTTCTGGATAGTCCATATTATAATAACGTATTTAAACCACAAATTTTGATTATTCTTCTTCCTCAACAAATTCTTCTTCCTTTTTATTTTTCTCCTTTTTTATCAAAGCTCTTACCTCTGCTTCTTTTTGAGCATTAAGCTCTATATCTTTGGCCTCTTCTTCGGCAATTTTTGCTTCCTCTTCCTCTTTATTGAAATTACGTGGCAATATTTCTCCTCTGCTCAAAATTTCCCATAAAGTGTCTCGGCTTAAATCCTTAGTCATTCTCATATCCAACAGAGCTTTGATAAGGTCAGATTCTATTTCTTTGATATCAAAATCAAGATTATAGCTGACTCTAATATCTTCATCTTTTCTATAGTCCAATTTCTCCCAAAGTGCAGCAAATTCCCAGCATTGCTGCTCAGAATTTGAAAAATTAATAGCTCTAGTTTGGATATCAGATAAGGAATCTAATCTATCCAGCTTTTTAGCTTCAGCAGTTTGTCTGGCGCTGGTGCTAGGCCTTACTTGTTTCATGGCTAGATCGAATATTTCAGATATAATCATCTTTTCAGATTCCCTTAAAGCCTCTATAGAACTGCCAGTAAACTCCATCCATTTACCATCAGCTTTATCATTCTCTGTGATAATAGCCATTTCTTCAGAAATAATAAGCTTTTCTTTATCTGTAAAACCTTTTAAAAATAGAAAAGGAAAAGCCGACATAACTTCTGCATGTTGGCGATCAGAATGTTTGTTATAAAATTCCAAAGCTAATTCAACTATATCAAAGATTGCTGATTTACCTACACCCCAATCTATTTCTTCACTATAGAATGGGACTAATGGGATTGTGTTTATAGATACAATCTTTTCTCCTAACTTTATTATTTCTTTTTTGTTACCAGGCAATTCTTTATAAGTATATATGGCTTGTTTATGGGGCCAAATAACTCGATATTGGACTTGATATTTAACTTCTAGAAAGGGGATATTTTCTATGATTTTCTTTTCCCTTATAATTACATAACTGAGTTCTTTATTCCCATCAATCTTTTCTCTCCAACCCCAATCCAATATATTTCTGGGATCTATTGGACAAAAATAAGGCCTTAGATTGAGGGCTTGTTCATCGGCTTGAGTTACTTTGGCCAATTCTTTTCTTGCTTCATCTGAATCTTTGGCATTTTTTACAAAAGGATTTTCAGGATATTCAGTCAAAACATAATATATCCCTAATACTTGAGCCATTTTGGTTATAAAACTAAAAAATTTATTTGCGGATTTTCCCATCCTATCTACATTGCCTTTATATTCTTCCAGCAAAGGAGGCAGAATTCTTTCTGGTTCTTTTCTCCAAATATGTGATTGGAAAGTAGTGATGACTTGGGCAGGTTTGTTATAATATACTGCTTCCTTTTTTCTTTGATCATATTTTTTTTGAGGTTCATTGGCCTTTTTTATAAGATATACATCATCATCAGCATTTTGAACATTCCCTCCCCCTATAAAACAATCATAAAGCCTATCCCAATGAGGGTCAAGGATGTCATAATTTGCATGCTGTTTGTCTAAATCTATTTCATCCATTTTATTATCAGGGGCAGTTGGACTTTGCTGATGAGATATTCTTTGCCTCAACACTTTTTCCTCATAAGAAACTGTTACTTCATTTTTAATATTTGTTTCTGGATTTATGATTGTCTTTTGGCCTTTCTTAGCTCTTGGAGTATATGTTTTTTTCGTCAATTTAATTTCCTCCTTATAGAAAATTATCAAATTTTATCTAATATATCAAAATATCAGAAGTATCTATAACATCAGCGCTCTTTCTTAATTTCCTGAACATGCAAGCATAGCGTACTTCGTCGCAATTCGAAACAATTATATTTCCTTGAACTGCGAATAGATGGCTCCCTTTTGTAGTTAAACAATAAACATCTGACTTTCCTATACAATCAATTGATTTTATTTTTTTTCCTATTTTCTCCGCTGAGTTTTGCTCCGCAATCTCTTGAACAAGTTTTAGTCTTTCCATATTTGATTGTTTCGAATTCTTTGCCACATATTGAGCATATTCTTGTTTCATGATCAAGTTTATTACTTCTTCTATATTTTGATTTGCAAACATTGGAGCAAAATTTTTGGAATGGAAACCCTTCAAATTCATTCTTACATTGTAAACAATTTTTAATTTTTCTTGCAAGTATTTTATCTTTGCAATTTGATTGATATTGGCGTTTATGCCATTCTTTGCCTTCATCGCTCTTATGCCATTCTGCTGCCTTAATCCTAGCTTTGCTGCTTGCATTGAAAAAAGCTGAATTATCTTCTCTAAGATTAATATGTAATTTAGAATGTTGGCTTTGTGACATTGCTTCCAAATTTTCGATATTATTATTTGATCTATCAAAATCTTTGTGGTGGATGTGAAATCCATTTGGTATATTCCCATTATGAAATTTCCAAACTGTTCTATGTAAAATATTCCCATTTTTTTTTCTAAAATATCTTCCTTGTAAGTAATATCTAATTCCATTAAATTCTTGTATTGTTTCACTAATGATAATGGTTTGCATTCATCCTCTCCTTTTAAAGAATAACAATAATCTCCTATTTTTAAATATTTAGCTTGTATTAGATTATAATTTATATCTAAAAATTTATGATCTAATGTAGATTCAACTTTTGTTCCATCCTCAAACGATATGCGTATTAAATCTTGATTTCTTCTAGTCATTCTGCAATTATAATAATCTGTATAAAAATTTCCAACTGTTATTATTTTCCCTTCAGTTCCGACTAAATTTTTTATGGGCTTAAATCCCTCTAAAGTTTTAACCAATGTGTTAGGGGATAAACATATATGATCTTCCTGATGAGGGGCTATATCTTCTAAATTTTTAGCATCTCTTTGCAGATAGGGTATAGTCCTTTTAAAATCATAACACCATTCCATTACCAGCAATCCTGGCCCAAATTCTTTATTTCCTATCAATCTATTACGGACTTGAGCCCATCCTGGAACTCTGCTTTTATCAGATTCAACAAACAAATCTCCACCCATTTGCTTATGGATACTTTCTCCTCCTCTTTCCTCAAATATCTGATTATCTGCTGGTCCCTTTCTTATATTAAGACTGCCCCATTGTTTTTCTCTTTCTCTTATTTCTTTTCCTATCTGTTCATTAGACATGTAAAGACCGGATATTTTCCCGTTATCTCTTTTACATCCATACCATTCTGCAAATCTTATCAAGGTTCCCCTTGGGTAGTATAAGCCATTTGGAGCTACATTCCCATCGCTTTCACACCACCAGCCAACTGAAAAAGGACTTGCACTGCCCCAATCAAAACTTCTAAAACAAAACCAATCTGAAGGAGGCACAAAACATTGAGAGATTGGGATAACATTTTTTATTTCATTCCAAGCATCAGCAAAAAACGAACCAATCTTTACATCCCAAGAACCAAATATCCAAGATTTCTTAAGTTCTTCATCATTTAAACCAAACAAAGTCTTACGATAAGCTTTACCTTGATTATCCATAAATGGTATATTTTCCAACATATTACCAAAGATTGCTATTCTCTTTTCTCCCTGATTATTCTCAATAGGAACTCCCCAGCGCCCAACTGGATCAACAAAATATCCTTTGACCTCTGCTCTTCCTACACCCCAAGTATTGGCAGTTGATCTTATTCTGGGAAAGACTGATATTGGAGAAGATGCAAAGTTACAGCTCTTCATGAGCTCATAAGCCTCTAGATTAGGCCATTCACAAAGCTCATCCCAACCTATCCAGGGGAGAGCATGGCCATGAAAATTTCCATAATCTTTTTCATTATCCATATAGGCAAATTTTAAAGTTTCTCCGTCTGGAAAATACCAAGTGCCTTCACTTTTGTTATATTCAGCTTTAAGAAATATTTTTTTATATAGCGTTTGGCTTTCAAATACTAAATCTCGGAGTTGGGGAAAAGTTCGCCTAAATAAAACACCTCTCCAAATAGGTCCATAACCTTTTCCTACATCTTGTAAAAAATCAACAAGTAAACTAGCACTTTTGCCAGCCTTTCTTGTTCCGAAATATAATGCCTCTTTAAATGGACAAGATAAAAAAAGAGATTGGGAGCCTGGATTAGGGGTCCACGCTAATGTATTTTTTTTATTATTTTGTTTTAAGATGTCCATTTTTCTTTTTCCGCCAATTTTTTTGCTTTAGACATCTATTGATCTCATTTCATCAGTTATTTCTCTGACTTGGTCTAATTTTTTTAGCCAATTATCTTCGTCAGCCATTATGCCTGGTACTATTAAAACATTGTTTTGTTTTGTAACATTTATATCAATTCCAGGTTTAGGGAATAAATTTCTAAGCTTGCATAGAGTTTCTAGATAATTATGGCGAGCATTGAAATCGGGAAGCTGTATGCCTGATTTATCAAATTTGTAGGCCGCCAATCCTTCAAAAATCAATTCTGCTATTTTTTTTAGCGTAAGCCCTTGAGCTTCTAACTCTTCATCAATGGTTGGTTTTATTTTTTTCATCATCTGAGCAGCTTTGACGCCAGCTCGAAGATATTCTTTTTGATCTCGTAAATCTAGTCCTTTAACTATGCCATAAGCTTGTATTGCATTGCCGCCATTTTTTATATATTCTTCTAAAAATTTAAGTTCAATGGGCTTCAAACTCTTTCTATTTCTCTTAGATTCATCTAAAACAACAATATCTTTATTGTCCATGATATCTCCTAATTCCTGTAAGCAAATTTCTTCTCCCTATATATATTATATTTATTTTTCGAAAAAAATAACGAAATTTCGCAAATAGTATAAAAATTATACTGCTGAAGTATAAAAATTATACTATTTTTTTTACAAGAAAAATCAATATTTAGCAAAAACAATAAGTTATAAAATTGTTAAATTGGGTATAAAATAAGCAATAGTATATAATAGAACTTAACAAAGGAGACAATAAAATGAACACAAGAGATAGAAGAAATCGCAAAGCGATAAGAAAAGTTTTATATAGTCTCAGATCTGAAGGTTATAAAAATAGTTACAATGGCGATATTTATAATAGCTTATCTAAAAAATTAAAGACTTGGTTCAAATAATAAAGATTTTTTCAATAGTAACCGATAGTATAAATAGAGGATAAAATAAGAATCTTAACAAGGGAGAGGCACAATATGTTTAAACCAATAGCTTTAATTTATCCAGAGAAAGCAAAGAGGCCATTATTTATAGGTTATTTCAAAAATGAGAAAGATGGCCTATATACGGTGCAATCTTCTTTTAGAACAGTGAAATCAGGATTATCTTCTCTTAAGGAAGTTTGTGCGCAAATAGAATGGGAATTTGGAGATCATCCTGATTTTAAATGGATGCCGCTCTTTAATGCAAATAGTTTAATTATTTAATCAAAATTTAATTCCCTGGACTACAAAGGGCATTGTTTACTTTATTTGGGAAAACGATATGGCGAATTGATGTCTAACAATCATAAGGGGAAAGAAGGTTAACAATCCTCTTCTTTTCAATTTTTAGCTATAGGAGGAAAATTAAATGTGTGAAATTGGACTTCAATCTTATACCGGGTCTCAGGCCCCTTGGGTGTATAAAATGCTTTTCAATAGACGTTTGGATTCTATGAAATTGAAAATTAAAGCAAAGCTGAATCCTAACCCTTTAAGCAAAGCTTTTGTTGAAAAGGAGATAATTAAAAATTATGTCAAATAGATTGTTATTTTTTAAAAAAATTTGAGTATAATATATATATGGGAGAAAAACTATGATATTTCCAGAAGAGAAAAAACTGCTTTGTGTAACCTTTAAAGAGATGGGCTATGCTCAACTAAGGTATAGGGTTAAAGGTGATTTTGGAAAAAAGAAAGCTTTATTTGTTATAGTTGATTTGTTATCTAATGCTGTAAAGTATGAGGTGATATGCCTAGGTTCTAAGCACAAAGAGAATGATGAAAAACACGAATACCATTGCTTTTCTTCAGCAATCCATCATTATAATCAAATTTGAGGATATATTATGAACTATTTTAAGCCAAAAAAAGGGAAAACATACGAGCTTATTTCTTCATCACTTTGCCAACATTTCAAGCCTTATAACCTAATTAAACCTGCAATAGGGTTTATAGAGGATGGAAAAGTTAAGCAAATAATCCCATATAAGGAGGCCCCTAGAGCAGTCAAGGATAAGGTTAAAGAGATCAGAAAAAAATGGCTGACTTATCGTAATTTATTTGTAAGGCCTTTTGTTTTCCAATTTAGAAAAATTTATTTAAGGCTGGATGGCGTACAAAAGAAAGGAGAAAGTATTTATTATATGTGGACAATACTCTATAATTGCGATCCATTCCATAGGAATAGTACAACTATTACCGTTAGATTCGAAGATTTTTTTATAAATAGCCGATAATATAAATAGAGGGAAAAATAAGAAACCTTAACAAGGAGGGGAATTATGACAAGAATCGTTACTATTTATAGATCAGATTACAATGGCCACAAAGATAGCGAGGGCACAGAATATTTTAATTATCTCCTTGGTGCTCTTGGAGTCCCTGATAAAGAACAAGAGAATATACACGAAGTGACTTTGACGGTCAAAGATTTCAAAACTGAAGACCTACAATGCCATAGTGACTGGAATAGCTGATTATATGAAATTTGATAACTAAGGGGAGATATGTTTGATATAAAACATCTAATTGATTTTGTCAATGAAATATTAGGCCAAAATAGCCCTACTCAAGATCAAAAAAGAATGTGCTGCTATATATTGGAAAATATGCTGCAAAAATCTTGTGTAGATATTAAATTTCATTATCTTAAAGGAAATTATTTTGGGCAAGAATTTGATAGATTCTATTTTTAAAAGGGGGACAAGATGAGCTGTAATGCTAGAATAAAAATATTAAGCTGTAAATGTACGTTAAATGAAGAAGATAGAAAATACTGTGATTTTAACCCTAATGAAGGAGAAGAATGTGAAGATTTTTCTCAAGGCGAATGTCAATCTAGTGAAGCTTTCAAAGACTCCTTGGAAAGTCAAGGTTATATATGAATAAAAGAATTGTAAGACTACTTTTGGAGAGCGATGAGCATATTGTGGGGGCCTTAATACATTTGGCTCAGCTTCGTCCTGAATTTTATTTTGATAAATCAGATTCAGCACTCTTCTATGAATCTTTTAATTTTTATACAAGCCGGGGGTATATAATTGAAAACAGAGTGGAAATTATACGGAAAACTTTAATCAATTATTCTGATGCCCTTGAAAAGACAGGTTGGAATGAAAAGGGGCTTCCCCTAATTAGCGCTAAGATTAAGAATGGATCTGAAATAACTTTGGAAATAATTTTATCCAATACAATAAAAATGAAAAGTACAGATATGACTGAAGAACTCAAAAATATTATCCGAACAGATCTGACTTTTAAGAACCCTTTATATGAAAATGCAAAACTTTATAGTTATTGGACAAAAGGCCTTAGCAAACATCTTTATGGATTCGATGAAAACAAAGGGGTATTCTCTATAAGTCGAGGCTATATAAATCAACTAGAGAAAACATTGAAAGAGCTGGGTTTAAAATGGAACATTGTCGATAAGAGAAGGATTTTGGATAAAATCAATTTTACATTTAAAGGCAAGTTAATAAATTATCAGAATAGAATAACCTCTAATGTTTTGCAAAAAGATTTCGGGGTGATATCTTCTCCTTGTGCATCAGGCAAAACCGTTATGGCTCTATACATAATATCTGAGCGGAAACAGCCAGCTATAGTTATAGTCCATACTAAAGAGCTTTTGAATCAATGGATAGATAGGATAAGCAATTTTTTAAATACGCCCCAAATCGGGATAATAGGAGCAGGGAAGAAATCTATAGGTCCTATTACTATTGGGATGGTTCAAACTTTGTCTCGTAAAACCCCTAAAGAGCTAGAAGCTATTTCAGAAAATTTTGGTCAAATAATATTCGATGAATGCCATCATATCCCTTGTCAATCTTTTATAAAAACTCTCGATGGCTTTGATGCCAAATTTATGTTAGGGCTGAGTGCAACTCCTTATAGAAGAGATAAATTGGACAAACTTATATTTACTGCTTTAGGCGGAATAGTTGATGGAGCCTCAAATGAGGATTTGGTTGAATCAAATAGAAGAATAAGGCCTGAAATAATTGTGAGAAAAACTGAATTCAATTATTACTATTTTGACCATTTGATGGGGTTAAGAGATAAAACTATAGAACTGATTAAAAAATTTGAAGACAAAGAAAGCAGAAGAATAATATTTAATAGGAGCCGAATAAATGAAATATTAGGTTATGATGAAGAAGATTATAGCGATGAAATTTCAGATATTCGAAGATTCATTGTAGGCAAAAGGCACTTCATGATTGATGCACTTATATCTGATTTTGAGCGCAACAAGCTTATAGTCAAAGATATCGAGAAAGAGTATAGAGCCAAAAATTATTCTCTAATACTGACTGATAGAATTAAACATTGTGCTTATATTAAAAAAATCTTAGATGGTAAAAAAATAAAGTATGAAATTTTGTTAGGAGTTATGGGGAAGAAAGAAAGGAAGAGGGTGATAGATGCACTTAATGGAAAGAAAACTAGAGTAGTAATAGCAACTGGACAATTAGCCGGGGAAGGGTTGGATGTGCCTCACATTAATAGACTGTTTATAATCATGCCTATAAGCTGGAAGGGAAGAGTCGAACAATATGTAGGCAGGATATTGAGACCGGCAAAAAATAAGACTGATGCTAAGGTTTATGACTATGTAGATGTAAACGTCGAAAATTTAAATAATGCCTATAAAACTAGGCAAAGAATCTATAACCATTTCAAATAAAGAAAGAGGGGTACAATGACTAAAGAACAAGAAAATATTATCCAAATATTAGTTAAATCTTTTTTTTTAAGATTTGGTACTATTGTAGATTTAGACATTCTAAAAAGTGAAGCTTTTTTTGTATACTCTTGGCTTTTAGATAAAAACAATAATTATTATTTAGGTGAAGATAATGAAGGCATTAAATTTTATGTCACTAAAAGATTAATTGATTTGGTTATAAAAAAATTTAGAGAGCTTAAAAAAAATACAATTATATCTGAAAAGCTGGAAGATTATAGCATTAATAGTACTCTCATTAATCCAGATCATGAATTAGATTTCAGAATTGGGCTTAATAAATTATCCCCTAATGCCAAAATTTTGATAGATTTAATATTTAATGAAAAATCAGATATAGATAAATTTAATATCCAAGGCGTCATAAGGGCATCCAAAAGAGCCGGAATGAAAAGAACTGCCTGCCTAAAAGCCGTTAAAGAAATACAAGCTTTTCTAAGGAGTCTATAATGCCATTACCAGAAGAATTATTTAAATTGAGTCTTTCTGATTATGTATTGGAAAGATACAACAGGTTAGCTAAAAACAAAGTCTTCAGTGCTTATGCAGATAAATGGGATTTCAATCAATGGATGGCTGTCAATAGACTTTGGCTACTTCAATATTGCGGGGTTATTTGTAACCGTATAGATCCTAAACACCTTAGAGATTAGGAGAGGAAGATGAAAATATTTATTCTAATAGCTATATTATGTTTGATTTGGTTATTTGCAATAGCTGCTTATAAAGATTTCAAAGAAAATGAAAAACACAAAAAGGAAGAAGAGAAGAAATTGGCAGCTATTCCTGACATCATGCCATTATTTGACCCTAACTCTAAATGTTCGGCTTGCACAGCTCCCAATCCTTATTTAAGATTTGTAATTTGTGGATTTCAATCTTCTCTAGGATATAGCGGAGAAGCAATTAAAAAAGAATGTTGTAATTGTGGTCATGTTTGATGGGAACATATAGCTAATTTCAAAAAACCTGAAAAAATAAAAATAGCTAAATTTAATGCAAAAAAAGGAGTCATGATGAAATTTTCAAATTTTAGAAAAAATAAAAATCAATATGAAATAGATGGGGTTTGTGATTTTTGTAAAAAGGAATTCTCCGGGTCTATAATAATCGGAACCAGCCTTTATACTCGATTAAACATATTTAACAGACCTAAATCTAATGGCGCTATATTTTTATGGAATACTCCCGGCCCAACTAGAAAAGATATTGAAGATTATTTAGCAGGAAAGGATTTGATCAAAATAAAATATATAACAAAAGTGCTGACTAGATTTAAAAAAGAAGTTTCTATCAGGTTTGGCTTTCCTAAACTTATGCTGGCCTGCCCAGGCTGTTTTAGAAAGGATAACTAATAATGACATATTATGTAATTATAAGAACTTTAAAAGGGGAATCCAATCCAGGCAAGGCTATGATAACTAGCTATGAATCTTTCAAGAGGCTGCTTTCTTATGAAAACGCTAAAGATTGGATAGAATATTGGGTTAAACCTTTTGAAAATTATCAAAAGGCACTTGATAAATGCAAAGAGCTAAATGATTACTGGGATTATTTTATAGATTCTTCATGGAGAGGCTTTGAAATACCGTGAAAGGAATAATTTAAAAGGAGAGAATTATGAGATATTTAAGAATAAACTATGGGACAGATTCGCAAAATACTAAGATGGAAAACGCTTTGATATACTTATTGAGAATTTTTGGGTACAAACCATATACTACCGGCAGCAATATACAAGATAGGGTTTTGATTTTTGAAAAGGAAGATATATAATGCCTTTTAAAGTCGAAGAATTTTTAGCAGACTATTCTATCCCTTCAAGAAAAGAAGGGTCTAATACTCATTCAGGCTGGATCCAGATCTGTTGTCCATTCTGTTTGGGCAGTGATGACAATTATCACGGCGGGTTTAATATCGCTGGGGGGTATTATAATTGTTGGAAATGTGGGGGTCATAGTCTTAATTATCTTATCATCAAACTATTAAAATGCTCTTACGAGGAAGCCAAAAAGATAATCAGGACTTACGAAGGTTCCTCCTCTACCCAAAAATATAATCTAAAGAATGATTTTAAGAGGCCTAATGTATTTGATTTCCCCAAATATTTTAGGCCTATAGAAGGAGTTTATAAGCTGTATTTGGAGAATAGAAATTTTGATCCTCGATTTTTAGTTAAAAAATACAATCTAAAATCCTCCGGTCCGGTAGGGTTTTATAAATTCAGAATAATAGCGCCTATCTATTATGGAGGCAGGATAGTTAGTTTTCAAGGTCGAGATATTACTGGAGCTAAAAAAGCTAAAAGATATAAAGCTTGCAATAAGGGGAATGAGCTTATTCATCACAAAGATATCCTCTACAATTTGGACAATTGTAATAAAGACACAATAGCTGTGGTAGAAGGATTTTTTGATGTCATGAGAATAGGCGATGATTGTGCGGCAACTTTCGGAACCGAATGGACTATTGAACAGTTTATGATATTAAAAGAAAAGTTTAAAAGAATATTTATAATATATGACAATGAAAGAGAGGCCCAGAATAAAGCCATAAAATTAGCAATAGGCCTCGATTCTTTTGGTAAAGATGTTGAAATTTTTAAACTAGATAGAGGAGATCCTGCTGATTTAAGTCCAGATGATGCTTTGCATCTAAGAAGGGAGCTTAATATATGAATAGAGAAGATAGACCAAAAAAACCTAGACAAATAAAGATGAAAATATACCCTGAACTTTTTTCTTTAGGGAGAGATGAAGCGATGATGATAAGTGATTTTATTGACACTTGGGTGGATAAATATAGGAAAGGCTTATTAGATAAAGATGGTTTTTTTGAGTATTCTAGGCTTGAAGTTTCTAATCGTTTAAATCTAGGTAAAGATTTCCAACATAATGTATTGAAAATATTAGAATATTTAGGAATAATAGAAGTCAAAATTTTAAAAAAATCAAAAGGCAAAAGTAGCATTTCCACAAAACGCTTGATACGCCTTAATCAAGAGACTTTTTCGACGTCGCCACAACTTGGTTTTTCGACTTCGTCTAGCCAGACGTCGAAAAATGAGGATAACTATAGGGATTTAAAGGAGAAACTTGATGAGGCCAAAAATCAAACGTGTATTATATATAATATACTACTATATTATATACTTTCTTTTTCTAATACTTACGTATTAGAATATAATACTAACGTATTATCTTCTAATTCTAGAGTATTAGAAAAAGTATGCCCCGATAAATCGGGGCAAGAAATTATCTCTTTTTTTAATTCCCTAGAAAATCTTAGAACCCATAACCGTGTTAGAGGGGGAAGATTATCCAAGACTTATATTAGATGTGAAAAGAAAATAAAGCTCCTAAAAGATGGTCTTTTCTATAGCCGATATAGATTAAATAAAAACTTCCTAGACAAACATCAAATACCTAATCTGATATATAAAAAATTTACTGATAGAGAAATAATGAGAGGTTTCAGAAATTTATCAATCCTAGTAGAGAATGAGTATGGCTATGTGACTGGAAAAAAGATTTGGCCAAATGTAGGAATTAAAGAAAAGATAAAAAAGCTCTCTATAGAAGATTTATTGTTTCATCCAGTAAATAAAAATAGTTGGTTTCTCATAGCTTTATACCACAAACCTAAACTAATTTATGAACAATTGAGGGTGCCTTTTGAAGAAAAGTATCTCAATATATTTTCATCTGTTCTTTCTCCTGATGTTGATTTAAATATAAAACAAAGGCTAGTATATACAATAGATAGCATAATAAAAGCTCAAGACTATCTAATAGACACCAATAAGTTTAATTGGAATGGGATGAGTCTAGGTTATAAGGGAGACCCTGAAAACTTTTTAAAAAAATATTTTTGGTTTATTAAGGATGAATTAGGCATAGATGGGGAGAGAAATAAACTTTCTTTCCTCCGAAATAGCATACGATCTAAGAGTTTTTGGAATTCTTTCTGTGATTTTTTAAGAGAGGAATTCTTTTTAGAAAATACAGAAGGGGCAAAGAAAATGTTCAAATAATGTGTGTTTGATACGTTAATATTAAAGAGGGAAAAAATGAAAAAAAATGTAGCATTGATTGGGACTTTTAGAAAAGATAGTAAAGGCTTGGTAAATATTTTTAATGAATTAAGAGATTTGGGATATAATATTACAACGCCTCGAAATCCAATTCCTGATAAAAATGAAAATGGATTTGTTTATATGAAAGGGGAAACAATATTTACTCCTGACTCTATAGAAGAAAGAGCTTTATTCAATATTAAAAAATCGGATTTTGTTTGGTTTTTTTCTCCTAATGGTTATATAGGATATACTACTTTAGCTGAAATAGGATATGCTTTATCTATTGGAAAAAAAATATTTTCTAATTCTTTTATAGTGAATAAAAGTTTAAATGGGTTAATTAATATTGTTGAAAATGCAAAATGTTTAAATGATTTTAAAATGAGATCAAATATGATTAATGATATTTATCTATCTGAGAAATTTTATAAATTATCATTTGATAGGAAAATAGAAGATTTACGTAAAATTGAATTATTGATTGGTGAAATAAATAAAAAATTGGAATGAACTAAAATTAGAAGGAGTAAATTGATGAGATGCTGCTTTACTATAATTTTGAATGGTCTTCATCATTTAGCTGCTAATGGTCAAGCTGAATTTATAGCTAATAATTTTGATCGGTGGTATATAGCTGAAGGGGCCTCCTTTAGTCAGGGCTCAACAAAATGGTGTAAACCGATGCTAGATAAGTATCATAATTGTGGAAGATCAATAGATGGAACTTGGCTATATTTAAAACAACTTACTGATAGGTATCCAAATATTATTTTGGTCAATAATATTTTGGTTTGCCAAAAAGAATATATGGATAAGGGTTTTTGGAAATCAAAGGATGCTCAAGTTAATGCCTGTATAACTTCCTTAAAATTACAAAAGGTCCAAGAATGTTATCTGTGGCAGATAGATGTTGATGAACAATGGTCATTAGAAAATATAGAAAAATCAGAAAAAGAACTTTATCAGAATGATTGTAAAGTTGGTTTATTTAAATGTAATTATTGGGTTGGGCCAGGATTGGTGGCAAAGGGAACTTGGGGAGAAGGCGATAATGAAAATGCTTACAAAAGACTTTGGAAATGGGAAGGAGAATGGTTTAAATCTCATGAACCCCCAATATTGGGGGATGGAGACCTTACAGAAATAACACTCCCTTATCGTTTCAATCATTATGCTTATTACTATGATCAAGATGTTAAATTTAAAGATGATTGGTATGGCGGGCACGAAGGAATATATTACCGATGGAAATGGCTTCAAAGAGAGGCTAAAGACAAGAAAGTTGGTCATATGTGGCCAATAAGTGTTTTGCTTGATCCTAATACTTATTGGGGTAGAACAGATACTATAATCACTAAAGTTGGGTAAATATGAAATCAAAAAAAATATCTTTGGCTAAGCGTAAGATTAAATTTTGGGAAAGGCGTATATTATCAATAGATCAAAGGCTTGAGAGAAGTAAGGATGGCGTTGAAGAAATAAACGATATCATAAGCAATCCTCCTATAATAGCAGGAATTAGAATAAAAATAGATTTGGATTGCCTACTTAGCCTTTCTAAAAAATCTGAATATTTGCTTAAACAATATCAAATTGATTATGGCAAAAGGCAATTATTTGTTCAATATAGAAGTAAATGGAAAAGTAAATATCTTGAACTTATAGACCCAAGAACTCCTGAAGAAATAGACAAAGGGTGGGATAGTTTTTGGGATCAGATTAAAGGTAAAAGAAAGCCTGAAATAAAACTGGATGGCTTTAAAGGCAAATTATGAAATTATCTTTTATTGTCCCATATAAACACAATTCTGAAAGGCTTGGACTTTTAGGTGCTACAATAAATAATCTTCCCAAATGGAACAATATAGAAATTTGCGTTTCTGAGCTTGGGGAAAGACCTTGCTTTGAAAACACTTATGTCTATAAGATATTGTCTAAATTTTATAATTTAAAATATTGTTTTAATTATTATGGTGGAATATTTAATAGAGCTTTAGCCATCAATATAGGCGCTAAAAGCTTGGCTACAAATAAAATTTTTTGTCTTTTGGATGGAGATATAGTTTTTAAATATCAAGAAAACACTATATGTGATATTTTAACATATGGCTTCCAACCTTGTGCAGGTTTTAATTCTATGTATTTTATGAATCCAGAAGAGACTAAAGATTATTTGATAAAAGGAGTTTATCCTTCTAGTCATCCTAGTCATAAGATGAGATTTTCTAAGCCTGGAGGACTGGCTGGGGGTCTGATAATTATGTCTAAAGATATATTTATGAAAATAAAAGGAATCCCAGAGATGTTCAAAGGGACTTGGGGCAATGATGATAATGCTCTTTGGTATAAGCTTCAAGCTTATGGTTATTATTTTCGATCTATACCTAGATGTTTTTATCATCTCCATCATTTGCACAAGACCGAGAAAGATGCAGATATTATGTCTAAGATAGATGAAATAAGAAATTGGACTATTTTAGATTGGAAAAAATATGATAATGAGATAGGCAATAATTGGGGAATATATGATAATAAAAAATACAAATAAAAAGGTTTGGAGGAACTAATATGAGAGAAATGACTTTTAGCATATATGAGGAATTTACAAAAACAACTGATGTTTTTGTTGATGATGTCAATAGGATGGTATGTGTAGTTTTGGGACTTAATGGAGAGGCTGGTGAAGTTGCAGAAAAATTCAAAAAAATATTTAGAGGTGATGTCAAATTTGATAAAAATTCTAAAGAGCAAATAGCTTTGGAACTTGGCGATGTTTTATGGTATCTGAGTCGATGCGCAAGTGTAATTGATTATACATTAGAGGATATAGCTAAGATGAATATTGAAAAGTTAAAAAATAGATTGCATTTAAATAAAATAAAAGGATCAGGAGACACAAGATAAATAAAATGTATATTGCAATGGATTTAGATGAAACTTTAATTGATTGGATCAATAAACCAGAAAAAGTAGCAGCCCAAAGGCTTGGAGTGAAGGAACCTAAAAGGCTTGATTACTTTTATAAAAGGGTTCCTATAAAACTTAGGGCAGAAATAATGTCTTTATTTGAAGATTTGGAATTTATGTCTATGAAAAATCTTACCTATGATGTTTTAGACAAACTTGCTCTTATGAAATGGAAAGAGAAAGGACATATTTTGACAGTCATAACCTCTAGAGATAAAAGCTTGGAGATGAGAAAAGAGACTGAAAGAATAATCAAAGAATGGTTCCCCGAAATAGATAATCTCATAATAGTAAAGCATGGTGTGGATAAGATAGGTTATTTTAAACGCATGAAGCCTGATGTTTGGATAGATGATCGCCCGGATATAGCACATATGGCGATGGAAATGGACATAAGAACTTTTCTTATAGACAAATCATACAATAATGATCCCTTTTGGGCAGAGCTGCAAAGAATACAATCTATATATCAATTGTGGGCGAAAGGAATAATAAAATGAATAAAATTGTAGCAGATAAAATGGATTTTATTGAAATGACCTTATGTATTATTTTCTGCAAATGCGGTAGACGGGATAAAATTTTGTTAGGCAAAAAGGCAAAAGGGCTAGGCAAAGGCTATTGGAATGGCTTTGGGGGTAAGATAAAGCCAGGAGAAAGTATTAAAGAAGCTAATACTAGAGAAGTTTTTGAAGAAACCGGGATAGAACTATATGAAGATGATACATTTTTGATGGGGCTTAATAGATTTATATTCCCTGAGAATAAAACTATATTGGAAGTTCATGTTTTTGTTGCGCAT
This sequence comes from Candidatus Thorarchaeota archaeon, assembly GCA_048883045.1. Lineage (GTDB taxonomy): Archaea > Asgardarchaeota > Lokiarchaeia > Sigyniarchaeales > SOKP01 > Loki-b32. Next base: position 50,192 of record JBHLRA010000001.1, read on the forward strand.
ATTAGGGAATTGATAAACCCTAAACTAAATGCAGAATTTGATGGATTTGAATGGTTTGATAAAGGCCAATTGCCTTATGAAAATATGTGGTCAGATGATAGGTATTGGGTGCCATATCTTTTTGAGGAAAAATTTTCGAAGGATTTTATATTATGGATAGCAGCAACAATCTAATTTCTTATTGTATTAGATAAAAAGGAATAAAATTTGAAAAGGAGAACGATAATGACGGTATATGATCCAAATGGAATTCCTATACTTGGGAAAGAGGATGATGTAAAGATTAAGATAGAAGAATTGAGCAGAAATTTGATGATAGCTAGAGGATTAATTCATCAGCTTCAAGAGCAGGTGGAGCTTCTGAAGTCAAGCAATACAAATATTTTATGCTTTTTATTCTCTCTTATGAAAAAAACAGACAATAATCGCTTTAGAGTTCCGATTAAAAAACTTGAATCTTTAAGGTCTGAATTTTTGAGCCAAAAGATAATTCTTAAAACTTATCAAGATAAGGCTAAAAATGTAGTTATATATCGAGAAGATGTTAAGCCGGAAAAGGATAATGAAAGTGAAGCCAAAAAATAACAATAATGCGTTGGTAGAAAATAATATAGGATTGGTATATCATACTATAAAAAGATGTTTTAATTTTAAAATTAAAGATTTGTCTAGCCTTAAGTTGACTAAAGATGATCTTTATCAACAGGGCAAATTAGGCCTTATTGAGGCCAGTCAAAGATATGATGAAAGGCGAGGTAAATTTAGCACTTTTGCTTGTCGATTGATTAGAGATTATATTTATAAGATGATTAAGGATGGATATAAAAATTCTTTTGTCCCTTTGCTAATAGATATTCCTGATTACAACTCTATAGAAAAAGCAGAAATGATGATAGATTTTGAGCGATGTTGCAAAAAATATTTGAAGCAAAAAGATATTAATATAGTCTGTGATCATATCTTTGAGGGCTTGACTTTCAAAGAAATATTTTTGAAAAACGATATGGAAAATGAAATGCAAGCTTTTAGAATTTATAATGAAAGTATTCAAAAAATTAAAAGACAGATTTGCATAGATTTACATAGAAATAATTCATAAATTAGGAGAATAAAATGTATATAATATTTGGCAAAAAAATATGTAGCGCTTGTCAAGAGGCTAAAAAAACATTTGAGGAAGATGGAATTGATTATAAATACATAGATTTGGACAATATGAATCTTGAAGAAAAAGCGACTGCCGCTTGGTATGAGGCTTTAAAGGAAGATATTATGTTACCTTATATCATAAATACAGATGATGATAGAAAAGAAAAGTTGAGTTGAATTCTTTAAATTTTCCCGAAGTTTTTTTTATAAATAGTCGATAATATAAATAGAGGGGGAAATAAAAGGAATCTTGAAAAAGGAGGTAAATAAAATGACAATCTCAACCGAAGCCCAAGTAAGCGCCAAAAATATTTTTTATGGAGTTTTCACCGGTTGTTTAGCATTATGCATTTTTTGCCTTGCGATTTTATAAATAAAGGAGATAGAAGGGAATATGATATATAATTATGATCCTTTTTGGATAAATATAGGAGTAGTTGTTTTTCTTTATTTTTTTGTAAAAGTTGTTATAGATTTAGATGCTTGGACAGATAGGGGAGATTAGTGAAAAATATATCTAGAATAAATATGTTCAAAAGAATAGTTAAAAGAATAGATTCTAATTGGAAAGGATGCAAGAAAGAGGCGAAAACTAAAGATATACAGTTCATAGGCCAGCTCCTTTCTGATCTAGTAGATACCGAAATGGAGCGAGATGCTTATAAGATCCGGTACAATTTTTTGTCTCAATATATAGGTTTAAAAGCCCATTTAGATGGGAATATTGAAAAAATAAAAGGATAAAATATGCATAGGATAAAAAAAATATCTCGTTATTTTTTTGTATTTTTAGGTATAATATATATAAGAGGAAAAACATCAATAATTTTAAATGGGGAGGATTTTTGAATATGTCTTGGAAAATCGAAGATTTTAAGTACATGGATGGAGAAGAGGAGAAAACCTTACAAATAATTGCTACAAACAAATCAGGTGATCCTATCTGGGTTCACGAAAAGGACGGAGTCGAAGCTCCTATTGATGCCAAACATTATTTCAACAAAATTCCTGAATTATTGGAAGAAAAAAGGCAACTTAAAGAAGCCAAGAAGCAATTGGAAGGAGAATTTAATGAGCATAGATCGAAATATGAAGACATTGAAGATCCCCAAGCTGCACTTAAGGCTCTGGAAATTGTTGCGAATTTGGATAGTAAAAAGCTTATTGATGCTAAAAAGGTTGATCAGCTAAGGAATCAAATGAAAGAGGATTTCGATAAAGCGATGGAAAAAGAACGGACTGTTCACAAAGACGAAGTAGATAGTTTGAAAGCCCAATTGGAAGATCAAAAGAAAACCAATTATGGCCTTACTGTTTCCAATAGTTTCAAAAGTTCCAAGCTTTTGGCTGGTCCTGATGCCATAGTTGGAGTTCCTGTCGATATGATAGAAGATAAATGGGGCAAAAACTTTTCTACCGAAATCGTTGATGGAAAGCCAGTAACTGTTGGTCATTATGATGATGGGCGACCTATTCTAAGTGATGTAAAGCCTGGAGAATTTGCTAGTTTTGATGAAGCTCTTAAAAAACTCATTGATGTTTATCCTAATAAAGCTGGAATTCTTAAAGGAAAACAACAATCTGGCGGAGGCGTTGGCGTTGGAAATGCTAATAAGGAAGTTAAAAGTGAAGCTGTTAAAGATCTGTCCAGTTATACCCATATTAGCGATTTTAAGACTCCTGCCGAAAAGCAAGCTTTTATTGACAAATATGGACTTGAAAAATGGCGAGTTATTCTTAAAAATAGTCGGGGAACAAGCAATGTCGGGCGAGTTAATGATATGGGATCAGTTAATCGATAAATGAAATTGAAACTAGTTCCAGCATATAAACCAAGAGATATTAGAGGCTCTTAGAAAGATTTAATGCTATGAATGATAATGATAAACCAACAAATCAAATTGAGGAATCTTCACCATCAGACATAAAAAAGCCTTTTGATCCATCTCAAATGGAAGAAACGATAAAATATGGCTATATTGATATAATAGTGAAATAGATATAGGATATTAAAAGTGTTTAAAAAATGTTTATGGGAGAGATTTTATAAGTGGATAAAAAAATTGATTCCTAATGTAGAGCTTTTAACGGAAATGTTAATAGAAATAATAAATGAATTATTATAGTTTTTATCTTGTATAGAGATTAAAGATTAAAGCTTTTTAAAAATTAATTGAATATAAGCTATTGTTTTATAAAGATTGTGTTATAAATTCTTAAATATCAATAGTTTAGAGGATGTGTAATTATAGATTAATTTTTATATTGAGCTGTGAGCGGAGTTTTTAATTTCTTTGACTTGTGAAAAAATGAGATGCGAAAGAGGTAGTTTAAAAAGAGGTTTCTTATGAATAAATATTTTAATGAATCAAAAAATCTTTTTGATGATTTATCTAATGAAGCTACAACTGATGAAGCATTAAAAAGAATAAAGTATTCAGAATCTACTGAAAGAATTGAAGATATAAAAATAGAAGTTGATTTAGAAAAATTACGCACAAGCAAATCAAAAGCATATTCTAAAATTATTGGATATGAAATATCTAATAATTTCCCTATGCCGAAGAATTTTGATCGAAGTATACAATGTGATAATCAAATGTGCCCTTATCACGATAAAGGACGTAATTGCTCTTCTCCTTCTGTAGTAAAAATAGGGGCTGGAGGGCAATGTGTACCTTATCAAGAATGGTTAGCTAAAGCAGCTAAGAGGAACTAAGGTCTTTGTGTGAATAGGATCTTAGACCTGAAAATGGCTGGGTCTTTTATAGAGGGGCTGGTGAAAGACTCTCGTGTTAATGTAGAGCAAGTAACTTGCCCCTTTTTTTGATTTTAAAAATAGAATCATTTGTGTATACTTGATAGACTCTGTAAGAGATGGGCGTTAGCGGGGAATTTGCATTTGTTCGTTATTTTTTTGCGTTTTTAGGTATAATATATATAGAAGGGAAAAAATAAACATATTACGAGACCAATGATGATATCATTAAATTTTTAATGGAAAACGGTAATTGGTTTCTTCAAATTCTAAGGTTAGGGGAAAATCCTTATATTAGAGCCAATATAAGGTGAGATTGAATTTTAGGAGATCTAATATTTAATCTTTTAGGGAGATCCTACTAAGGCTTGTCCGCCCTGAGATGGGGCAACTAGAGATAAGAGATTTATTTCTGGTCAAATCTATTATTTATCAACAATTTTAAAGCTTTTGCTTGTAACGAATATTATACAATATTCGTTACGGATATAGAGCAATCAATTATTCATCAGAATAGACAAAGATTGCCATCTTTAATAGTTAGGAGTTGAAAACGACAATGGCGATGGGGAAAGCTTCTGATTTTCAGGTCTATCATGAACAGTTCTATGGTGGATTATATGAAAAGTTGGCACAGAATGTTGACATATTCAATGCGGCTTCGAGAAACGCTATCAGGCTGGTCACCGAAGATATGATAGGTGATTACAATAAAGAGTCTTTCTTTGATCGGGTATCTAATCTCGTTTCAAGAAGGGATACAACTAGCGTAAGCGCTGCAGCAGATCAAAAGATGACTCAGGGCGAATTAGTTGGCGTCAAGATCAACCGCAAGATCGGACCTGTGGCTCAAACTTTGGATGCGTGGGAAAAGATCGGACTTACTGGGCCAGTAGCTATGAAGGAAATGTCCTTTCAATTAGGCAAGCAGATCGGCGAGGAAATGGCCCATGATATGGTTGAAACTTCGATTCGTTGTGCAGAGTCTGCCCTTTCCGGCGAGGCCGCCAATACTTATGATGCGACCGGCCAGTCTACCACAACCATGACCATAACCCACCTCTTTAATGGTTTGAAGAAGTTCGGGGATATGGCATCCAAAATCATAATCTGGATTATGCATTCCAAGCAATATTTTGATCTCAATATTCAGGCTGCGGCCGATAAGATTTACGAAGAGGCCGGGGTTGTTGTTTATGGAGGTGCGCCAGGAACCGCTGGACGGCCTGTTATCGTAACTGATGCCGACGCCCTTAATATCGGCGCAAATTCCAATACCAATACCTATCAGTGTTTAGGTTTGGTAGAAAACGGCGTTGTAGTGACTGACTCTGAATCCAAGAGGTTAGTGGATGAGATTGTAACTGGTCTTGAAAACTTATCTTTTAGGGTACAGGGAGAGTATGCCTATAATATCAACCTTAAGGGATTCGCTTGGGACTCTACCAATGGTGGAGCAAATCCGAATGATGCCGCTCTTAGGTTGGCTTCTAATTGGGATAAACAATATTCCAGTGCAAAGAACCTTTTAGGCATCCGTATAGTCACTACATAGACCTTAAAAATTTAGGGGGAGTTATTCATATGATGTATGTAGTTTTCGAAAAATGGGCATGTGAACGGGTCAAATGGTCTGCTTTAATTGCTATTGGGGATTCTATGCAGCAAGGCGGTATGGATACTATTGAATATTTTGTACCGTCTTGCTTTAACCCAGAAATTGGGGATATGCCATTGACCCCGGAACCTGCTATTGAAGGAATTTTTACATGGCATTGGAATTATTTTGAAATCCAGGAATATTATAAGGCAAAGAGAATTAATGTCTATACTATCGATTGGGGATTTTTAGGACGAGATAAGGGATATCAATTTATTCTTAAAAATAATACTTTCGTTGAAGGTAAGCCAGACGATAGGTTTAAGGCCTTAAATTGTACTATCAAATCAAGTTGGAAAGAGGGCGGGCATATACTTGTAGCCAAACAGAATCATCATCTTGATTGGTATGAAAGAGCTATAAATACTTTGGAGGCCAAAACTGATCGAGAAATTAAGATCAGAGAATTTGATGAAAAAAGGCCTTTAGAAAAAGACCTTAAAGGGGCTAGTGCCTTGGTGACTTATAATTCAACTTGTCTATATAAAGCCTTAACCCATAAGATTCCTATTTTTTGTAGCAGAGATTGCCCGGCGGCCAATTCTAAGAGTGCCGTGGATTCGAGGATTATTAATACCAATTTCGCTTTATTGAATGATGTAGGAAAAATTGAAGATCCTATGCCTTTTCTTTCCAATGTGGCATATAATCAATATACCTTGGAAGAAATAAAGGAGGGTCTTTGGATAAAGGAGCTAATATAATATAGCTCCTTTATATTAAAGGAATTGATATAAATGGCAACTTTGTTATCAGACGTAGTAGAAGTTAGCATTAATGCTTCGGGATGGAGTGCTGTTCAAATTCCTTCCCAAACTAATGCTGCAAAGTTTCTGGCCAAGTGCCGTGATAACTCCTCCTTTTTAATTAAGAAAGAGAATGCAGCCTCTAGATATATGACTGTGCCATCGTCTCTTGCTGGCAATATCGACCCTGAGACTGATAGAACTTTATTTTACGTTAAAGGTACTACAACTACGACGTTGGAAGTTCTATTGCAGAGAAAGCCTTAAGGGGGGGGATTATTGTGGATTTGAATTTGGGCAATTTTGGCATATTGATAGAGGAGCAAGACGGCAGCCCTTCAGGGTTTTGTACCAAGTTAATAGCCTCTAATGCTTCTTTAACAAATAATGGAGATGGCAGCTTCACCCTTACTACTGGGGGAGGAGTTTCTGACCATGGGGCTTTGACTGGTAAGTTAGATGATGATCATACACAATATGGTCTTTTAGCTGGAAGGGCCGGAGGTCAAGCCTTGATAGGCGGTGCAGCTTCAGGGGAAGGCTTAACCCTTAACTCCACAGCTCACGCTACAAAAGGCTTAATATCTATAGGTGGAGCTCTATATGTGGATGAGGTAAATGGTAGGATAGGAATTGGCGAAAATGCCCCTACGGCTGATTTTGAAATAAATTCTACAGGCGGAGAAAATATTTATATTTACCGATATGCTACCAGTGCAAATCCTCCAGGTATCAAATTTTGGAAAGCCAGAGGAACTGAAGGCTCACCGATTGTAGCCAATGATGCTGATGATACTGGAAAATTTGAATTTTGGGGTTATGCAAGAAATCAAGGAGATACTGATGATGCATTTGTAAGAACGGGAATGATAATTGCTGAAGTGGATGGAGTAGATGCTCAAGGAAGAATTGGAGGCAGGATAGAATTTTATACATCAGCTGGTGTTTCGGTTACTCCAGGAGAAAAGTTTTCTATAGGTAAGGATAACATTGAGGTCTATAAAATTGCGACTGCTACGGCTGGAACTCAGTATGATAGTTGGGATTTTAGATTTAGATGTTCGATTTGGGATACAGATAATACTCAGGCTGAAGATAGATTAATATATGCTAGGGCTAATGCTGGAAGTGGAGCGAATGGTTCAGAACCTTACGATCTTACATTTTATGATAATAGCGATAATGCTGTATTAGTTATAAATCCATTAACCCCTACAATTCAAATTCAACAATATCTTGGCCATATAGGAGACTCTAACACAGCACTAGAGTTTAATGAGGATAGAATAAAGTATTTAGCAGGAGGAGTTGTTTTTGTAGATATATTTGAAACTACTCAAGATGTTATATATCTTGGTAATGGGGCGTTAGGAGTTGGAGGAACTGATATAGATGTTTATATAGGTACCAATAATGCTTTAATGGTGGAAGGTTCAAGCGGAGACATTACTATTAATAAGAGTGGTACAGCTACAGCTGGAACTCAATATGATAGTCAAGACATTAATCTTATGGCTTCAGTTTGGGATACTGATAATACTCAAGCTGAGGATAGAAATATTACTTTGAGGAATGTTGGCGGATCTGGGGCGGATGGATCAGAACCTTATTATTTTGCTGTATTAGATAATGATAGTAATGAAATTTTTACAGTTGATCCAGTTAATGCTAGAATAGGAATGACTGACAAGTTATATCATATAGGGGATACAAACACTTGGATTCAGTTTACTGGTGATCAAATAGAATTATCAGCAGGTGGTGGAAATGCAGCAGTTAAAATAGTAGAAGCATCGGAGTTAAGTTATGTCCAAATAACAACAAGTGTAGGGGTTGAAAGACAGAAAGTTTGGCGTACATCTCTAGCTGATGATGCTACGGATTCTTTAGATATATCTGTGACTGATGCTTGTAGAGGTTTCATAATTTCTTCTAATTCTGGAGTAGTGGATGCTTGGGCTGAATTTGTATTAGGAGGAGATGGGAATGTCACCCTTACTAATAATTCTGCCAATGTAGTGGCTAATGCGGATACAGACGCCAATCTTTGTATTGGTACGGCTGCTGCTCAAGAGCCATTAACCATAAAAAATAGACTTGGCGGAAGCAGAGTGATTCAAATTCATATTTGGTTTTATTAATTTATTTTAGAAAGGAGTTTTTTGTGAAGAAAATATTTATTTTTTCTCTAATTGTGTGTTTCTTTTTTTTCATTTACAATATAGCTATAGCTGCTAATACTTTTGTAACTGAGGGGTTTGAGGGGCCGGGATATGAAAATGCGGTTTGTGACCCTAATATCATTACATCTTGCTGGACAGAATATACAGATGGAAATTCTTTTATAGACTCTGAATATGAATGTTCTTGTAATCCTCCTGAATCTGGTGATTATTGCTTAAGAGCTTATTCAGATGGTAATGGTGAATTAGCAAAAATTACCTGGATATTAGATGAAATAAGCCCTTATAATGAAGTATCAGTAAGGGTCAAATTGATTGATCATAATCTTGGTAACACTGATCAAGTTCAGATAGCTAATATTACAACCAATTCTGGAAGTAAGCTTATAATTGTATATTACTATTATTACAATAGTACTATGTATATGGCAGCTAGGTATTTTGATGGAACAGGAGGCTTTGGGGATAGTGATTTTTATGAAGTTAATGAGAATGATTGGAATTTAGTATCTTTTCAATATGATTCTTCAAGATTAAGGTTTAAGCTTAAAATAAATCATAAAACAACCCTAAAAGATACAGATTTAGATAATACTTGGCCAATAAATGCAAGAAAGCTTGATTTAGGAGTTTGTTATAATAATGGGGATGGTTCGGCTGAAGTTCTTATATCTTCTATGGAATGGGATGATTAGATTGAATTTTCATTATTGGTTTTCTGTTATTATAGAGATAGTTGGAATATGTACAATAGGGATTGGCCTAGTTGAAATGTGTCATTTTGGCATGTTAAATCCAGCTAATCTTTTAATAACCAGTGGATCATTGATGCTGGCTATAGGATCGGCTATATTTGCTAAATACATCAAATGGAATAGGGAATAAAATATGGCTATAACGATTGATGCGAGTGTGGGGGGAACTTCTTCTAATAGCTATGTGACTTTAGCGGAAGCCAATACTTATATGGAAGCGGTGCCTTGGTTTGATTCAACTTGGGATGGCCTAACGGATGCGGTAAAGAATAGTTGGCTGGTATTCTCTACTAGGGCTATCGATAGGATGAAATTTCAAGCTTCTCGATATGATAAGGATCAAGCCCTGGAATTTCCTCGGACTATAACAGATGACCAAACCGATGAAGGTGATATGCCCCAGAAAGTTAAAGATGCCCAATGTGAGATGATTATATATTTGTATAATCACATGAGCACTGATGATGGAAGCCCTGAAAGAGAGATTTCAGCCTTAGCGGTGGGTCGTGGAGCTTTGGACATTAAATTTAAAGACAGCGAAAGGCCCGAATATAGCCTAGTTGGCGGTTATCCTGATGCAATAAGAGCGCTTTTGAGAGAGTGGGTATTGTCCAGACACAATATCCAAATATTAAGAGGGTAAAGTATGGGATTAGTTCCTAAAGATCAGATTAAGTCTATAGTTAACAAATATTTGTATGATTCTAGTATAACTAAGTCTGCAATCTATAAAAGTTTGGCTAAATCCCATAGCACAACTACGTTGGAAGTAACTGAGACCCCAACTTTGGTTTCTACAAGGGTTTTGCCTATTAAATTCACTAAAACAGAAATAAAGAATTCAGGAGGATCTATCCAGGAGGGAGATCAAAGATGGCTGATACGAGAAAAAGATTTATCAGATAATAGCGTTATTCCTAAGATTGGGGATAGAATAACGGTGGATAGCCAAGATTGGGAAGTTTTAGATATAGAAAAAGTGGAAGTGAATGACCAAGGCCTTATGTGGGAATTTCATTGTAGGTTATAAAGGAAAATATATGCAAACTTGTGCTTTAGTTATTGGCCATAGAAAAGAATCACCTGGGGCTTGTAATGCTAATTATAAAGATTCAGAATATAAGTTCAATGATGTTTTGGCTGGAATGATAGAAAACAGAATGGAAAAAGGCTCTATCATAAAAGTGTATAGAACCGGGTCTTATATTAAATTGCCAATACAGATTAATACTTTACTGCCTAGCTTTATATTGAGTCTTCATTGCAATTCTTTTAATAGAAAGGCTTCAGGTACAGAAGTTTTATATTATGAACATTCAGGTAGAGGAAGGATAATTGCTGGCTTTTTGCAGGAGCGATTGGTCAGATGTTTAAAACTTTATGATAGAGGAATTAAAGCTAAGAGTGAGGATGATAGAGGAGGATATTTGCTGAAATATACTTCCGCTCCTTGTATAATAGCTGAGCCCTTTTTTATAGATAATGATGAAGATTTACTTACTGCAAAAGCATTGATGGGGAAGCTCGCAAAAGCTTATGCTGATGCAATATATGAAATATTTAGCTTTTTAAGGAGGTAATAAAAATGGAGAATTTAAAGATGAGTAGACTTTGTATAGGAATTTCATTGTAAATTATAGAGGGGAAAATGGAAAATATATTTATAGTGTTGGATGTGTCTAATAAAGAGAATCCTAAATTTGTTGACATCGAAAATGATTATTATGAAAGTATTAAGATAGGAGAATATATCAAAAAATATGCAGGTAATAAAAATTTAGATGCAATAAAAATCAATTTAAAAGGAGGCAATTAAAAATGGCAGATTTAAAGATGAGTAAGGATAAAGTTGATTATAACCAGAAACCGGATTTTATTAATCAGAATACGGTTGATGCCGGAAAAGGCGGCTCCACTCCTACAGTTCCCAGAGAAGATAATGGGAGTAAAAAGGTTGGCTAATTCAGCTACAAATAAAGAAGAGGAATGTTAAATGTAAAGGAAAGAAAAACGAAAAGGGAGGGAATGATATAATTGATAGGGACTAAAAGAGATTTTGTAGTATATAACAAATTTAATACTACTGTCTCCAAGATGACGCCCAAAACAACCCCAGCCTATACTCGAAGGAGATTGAGAGATAAATATATGGGACCTTATTGGAAAATAACTGGGAAAACTGTGAATAATATTCAGTATCCCATGATCAGGAGGTAAAGAGATGAAGAAAATATTATCTATCCTTGCCGTTTTATGTTTTTTATTCATTTCAATGAATTGTTTTGGTCTAGATGATGGTCTTTATGAAGGAAATTATTTTATGTATGTTGATAATCCGACTCAATGTGCTTCTTCTGAGCCTGGATATGCTAGAATTATCAACTTAGAGGGTCCTAATGTTGTTTTCCAATTAATTGTTTTTTGGGAAAACGAAGAAATAGTTTTAGAAGAAAGACAATGTACTATAACTGGAAAGACCATGCATTGTCCATGTAGCGATCAGATAATAGATTTTTCTATATATGGATTTGATGCAGTTCTTACAAATGAAGCTAATCATGGTATTAGTATTATTAAAGATTATGGTTTTAGGATGAATAATTCGGTTAGACGGAATACTTGTGAGGGGTCTGATTGTCCGATTATAGAGCAATGGATGGGAGCCAATTTCCCATGCAATATTGGTTCATGGATAACAGAGTATACAAGGATAAGTGATTGAAATGGCTGAGTTAACCACTAAGAGGAGAAAAGCCCTCCCTAAGAGAGCTTTCGCTATTATTGAATATTATACGGTTGGAGGGAAAAGGAAATGGCGGGGTCATTATCCTATATATGATAAGGCTCATGCAGTTAATGCTTTGGCTAGAGTAGATCAGCATGGGTCTTCATCTGAAAAAGCTAAGGTAAGAGCTGCAGTTAAAGCTAAATATCCAGGCTTACCATATTTTAAGAAAAAGAGTAAGAAGTAAAATGTCTGGCATAAGCGGTAATTGGAGTGAATTTGAAAGCTCTTTGAAAAAAGATGTCGAAAGATTTCATTCTAAAAAAATTGAATTAGTGAAGACGATAGCCATTAATGGCTTGTCAGGCCTCCAAATAGGAAGTCCGGTAGATACAGGCCGGTTTAGATCTGCTCACGATCTGACTGTTAATGAACCTAGCACATTTAATCCCGATAAAGGTCTTCCTAATGAAGTATATACACAGATTGCTGAAGAGGCCTTGAAGGAGGCGGGCCATAAACTGGAGAGTCTTCCAAAGGGCTTTTTAGACAAACTTGTAGTTTTCATAACTAACAATGTTGAATATGGTCAATTTATTGAGGATGGATCTTATAGTAAAGATCCCAATGCCCCCAGAAAGCTTTATGCTAAGATGGCAGAGATTCTTAAGGCTAAAATTGATGAAGAAATTGCTAAATTTAGGCTATAAGGGATTATAAATGGATAAGTTTAGTCAACTAGTTGAAGATTTGAATAACAATAAGTTGTGTTTAAGACATATACAGAATGCTATTAGAGTTCATATTAGGGGAAGGGAAGATTTGCCTAAAGAAATAAAGGATTTATTGGTTGGGAAAGAAGGCTTTACAACTAGTTCTGGCTTTGTTTATCAAATATTTGTGTTATTAGAACAAATAATGAGTTCTTTGGATTTGGCTTATAGAAGAGGCCGTGATGGTTTTGAAATTGATGATAATTTTATAATCCAATTATATAATGCTAGGCATCTTAGGAAAAGAATTAAAGAGAATGATGATTAAAAATGGGTACAACAACAACTTTTGAGGATATTGCTAAGAAAATAACAGCTTATTTCGGGGCTAATTGGTCAGCTACCAGTGTTCAATACCCTAATATAGACCTTTTAGACCCTAGTAGCTTGGAATATTTTGCAATTTTCAATGTTGTAAAGTTCCCTTCCCGGAGACTTTGCATAACAGGCAACGATGATACAGGCCTTATCCATACCGGGGAGGCTGTTATAAACCTATATAGGCGGTTAGGAAAGGGAGTTGGACAACTTCAACAATATGTGGATGACATTTGTGACCTTTTCCGGTATCACGCTATAGAATGGGATAGTAAAAAAATACAATTTTTTGTTCCCCAAGTCAATGAAATAGGGCATGCCGGTAGAGCTATATTGGGTGAGTCTACTATATATAATTGGTGGCAAGTGAATATTTCTACAAGATGGGAGTATTTGACGTGATAATATATAAAGGGGATAATGAAGGCGAACATTGCAAAAGGTGTAAGAAATTATATCATGAAGTTTATGAAGTATCTGATAAATTGCGGAAGAAAGTTACAGGGTGGAAAAATGGAAAGGGCCTATTGTGTTTAGAATGTTTTACTAAAATGGCTTTTGAAAAAGGAATAACTATTTTTTGGGAAGGCAAAGAAGATGATGAATAAAAATATAAGGATAATAAGAGCTAAATCTAAAAGCTCAGTCACTAGAAAGGCAACAAGAAAGGTTGCAAAGAAACCAGAAGAGGGGCAAAATGGTAAAAAGCGAAAATATTGAATGGGCAACTGACGAAAAATTTAAAAATATTTGGAAAGGCCAAGAAGGTCTTATAATAGGCCGTGGAGCGGGCCGGGATTATGCTCGCAAAAAGGCTTTGGATGCCTTTGATGGCAAAGTTATAGGCTGTAATGCTGCTTTTAATACCCGATTTTGTGATGCTATAGTGCTGATGGATGAAAAAGTGTTTATGAATAATAAAGAGGATTACCGGAAATTGGCAAATCAGGGTTCTTATATTTTCGTTATAAATCCTATCTATCCTCTATATGGCGTCGAAATAGTGGGCTTAGAGGCCAGAAAACCTGCAAGGTGCTCAAATAGCTTTGATACAGGATTTTACCCTTGCCGACTAAGTGGTTATATAGCTGTGAATGTGGCTATATTGATGGGTCTTAATCCTATCTATTTGTATGGATTTACTCCTTCTAAGGCTATTGATGAAAAGGTTGTTGAGAGGAGTTTTGATTTTGATCCTATAGCAGATTATTGCTATAATAACGGAATCAAAATATATACCACTAACCGAGATCCAATTATGGAACTTTATTTTGAATATAAATCATTAAGTAAAAGGAGGTGTGATGAAAATCTATCATAAAATCTGGAATAGACATCCTCCTGATGATTCTATATTACCTGGAGATGGGAATGTAATCCATCACATAGATTTTGATCATTATAATGATGATCCTGACAATTTACAGAAAATGACAAGAGCAGAACATAATGTTGTTCATTTTAAAGATAGGCCCGCTCCAAAAATAGCAAAACTTAAAACTGGATTAAGACTGTCTTATGAGACTAGAATGAAACAAAGTAGAATAATGAAAGAAAAATATAGCAATGGAAATCATCCTTTATGTGGAATAAAAAGAGATGATATAATTGGCGATAACAATCCAATGGCTGATCCAATTATAAGAGAGAAGCAGAGAATAAATATAGGAAAGGCTCAAAGGAAAAGAAGGTTAAAAGAAAAAATCAGCAAAATGAATCTACTTTTAATCTTTGGTAACTTATTGAATTAAAGGAGGTAATTAGCTTTGTCATGGTTAAAAGGATACAAAACCCAGATGCTTCTGGATTGGGAGGATACTTATGGAGATGATCCAAGTGCTGCTTCAGCTTATAAAGTCCCTTTTAATACAGAGGATCTGACTCAGAATCAGCCAAATCAGCACGCTGCTACGATTAGGAATAATCGGAATCCAACTAAGCCTTTTAGAGGCAATAAGGATGCTGCTGGAACTATTGTTGTGCCTGCTGATTTAAGGGCTTTAGGACTTTGGTTGAAAGGGGCTTTCGGATCTCCCACAACCACTGGGTCAGCTGATCCTTATACTCACACTTATAAAATAGGAGATAGCGTGCCTAGTTTCTTGTTAGATATAGGCCATACAGATGGGACTCTCTATTATAAGTATAATGGGTGTAAAGTTAATACTTTTGGAATGACTGTTGGAGGAGACGGGGAGCTTGTGGCTAATGTTGGGGTTATAGCTGCCAAGGAGACTAAAGGAGTTTCGGCCTATGATGGTTCTCCAACGGATTATTCTAGTGTGACTACGAGGTTTGAAAACTTTGAGGCTTCGGCTTCTGAGGGTGGGTCCAGTATAGCGTATTTGACTGAGTTTGCTTTTGAACTCAACAATGGTCTTGTACCGGCCTATTGTATAGGTGATGCAGGGACTAAGAGTGATTTAAGTGGAAATTTGGTTGTTGTGACTGGATCTATTACTGGATTGTTCCAAGATGATGCTCTATTGGTTAAAGGAAGAAATGCAACAGAAACCTCTTTGCAAATTGTTGTAACAGATGGTTCTTATAGTATAACATTTAACATGGATGAACTTGTTTTGGACCCAACCACGCCTCCAGTTCCAGGACCTGAAGGCTTAATGTTAAACCTTAATTATGAGGCCTATTATGATAATGGGTCAGATGCTTCGGCTTTAAAAGCCATACTAGTCACCAGTGTAGCATCTTATGCTTAATAGTATAGATATTTATTATTTAATATCTATATTGATCTAGTGAGTAAAGAGTAATATTGATGAGATGAAAAATTTATTCGCTAGAATTTAATTTTATTGCTCATAAAGGGGAGAAAATGTCTGAATTTAATGGATTAACTATTGATTTAGAAAGCAATGAAGTAGTAATTGATGGTTATAATAGTGCTTTCGAGAATACGCCTTATGCGGGGAAGGATTTTGAAATCATAGTGGAACCGGTTACTCATAGAGAGTATGACCGGATAAAAAAGAAATTCACCAATCGCAAAAACAACACTGATGAGGTTAAGCTGGAAAGAGAGCTTTTCATGAAGCAGGTTAAGGGTTGGAAAGGGATCAAAACCCCGGATGGAAAAGACCTTGAATGCACTGATGAAGTAAAGGAGATTATTGTTGAAAAAATATTCTTCTTCACCAGAGCTGTCAATATTGCCTGCTTAAATGCTAGGGCAGAAATAAGTGAGGAAGAGGAAAAAAACTTAGGCGAATCTGGGAATGGCGTATAAGCTCTAAACCGGAATATTGCAAAGCTTGCCGGAGTAAAGCTGAAAAAAGAGATGAATTCCTAGATTGTCTAGAATGTGAATTTTGTATACCTGATCCTTTGCCAGGGAATAGGCTTTTTATAGTAATAATAAGTGATTGTATTTTTGGGAGGGATATAAATGGGCGATTAGACCTGAATGTGTTTTTAAAAGTTGTTGATATTTATAGTGAAGTGATGAACCTTGATGCTCGTGATAAGTTAGATCTTTTGCGAAAGGCCCGGATTATCTCTAGCATCGAGGAAGAAAAGAAGGATAAAACACCTCTTGGTGGGAGCAATAAAGCCCCTAATAGAGGCGCTAATAAACGAATCAAAACTTTGAAAGGGAAAAGATAATAGATGCCTACTCCTCTTGTATTAAAAATCGAAGTTGACGACCGGGGAAGTGTAAAAGTTGATAAAGTCGTTGGCTCTTTTGATAGATTAAAAGATGCCACCAAAAAGGCCGATGGAAAGGTTAAGGACTTTTCACACACAATGGGTACAGTTAGGGGAGTTTTAGGCGGAGTAACAAAGGCTGTTTTCTCTTTAAAAGGCGCTCTAGCTGCTTTAGGATTAGGCTATCTAGCCAAAAGTGCAATTGGGGTAGCTGCTAGATTTGAACAAGTTCAGGTTGCTTTAGATACTATAACTAAAGGTAAGGGTGTTGAGACATTTAAGGCATTAAATCTTTGGGCTTTAAGGATGCCGGTTAATACTGAAAGAGCTATCGAAGCCTTTCAAATGATGATTGCTATGGGTCTGAAACCTTCTATTAAAGATATGACCACTTTAGTTGATACTATGGCTGCATTAGGTGGAAGTGAAGACATCATGACTAGCATCGCTTTGGCTTTGGGCAAGATACAGGCTAAAGGCGGAGCTACTGCTAGGGAATTATTGATGCTTACTAGGCGAGGTATTCCTGCTGTTCAAATATTAAGAGAGGAACTTAAGGATACTTCTATAGGCTTTGAAAATATAGCTACGTCCTCTTATAATGCAAATCAGATTATTACTGCTTTATTGACTGGATTGGAGAAAAGATATGGCGGATTATCTGAAAGAATACACCATATTTGGGTAGGATTAATGGAAACCATTGTAAGTGAATACAAAGAGTTTGTGAGGGTTGTCTTTGCCTCTGGTGTAATGGAATATCTTGAATCAAAAATACAAAAATTTATAGACCAAATAGATATTTGGAGAGCTTCTGGTCAATTAGATGTATGGGCAAAGAATGTTGCTAATGTTCTTATAGGGGCTTTTCAGAAGATAGAAAGGGCTATTGTTTGGGTAATAGACCATATAGATGATCTAAAAAAGGCCTTTAAACTCTTACTTATCCCGGTTAAAGCTTTTATAGCTTTTAAACTAGCTGCTATTTTGACAGAAATAGGTGATGGGGCTGTATTTGCTGTCAAAAAAATAATTCATTTAAGGTCTTCAATGGAATTATTAAATACAAAAATGTCTAAATTATCGCCTGGCACTAAAGGTGGGTTAATAGGTCTTGCTTTGTTTGGAGGTTGGGAGATAGGAAAATGGTTGAATCAATTCAATATAGTTAAAAAATGGGGTATAGCACTTGCTGCTGGCTTACATAAGACTTTTCTATGGTTAGAAAAATCATTAAAAGGAACTTGGGATTTAATAAAATTTGCATTTGATAAAATGGTTCAAGGAATAGAAAAAACTTTAAATGCTTTGCCAGAATCTATTCAATTTGTTCTTAATTCTATTATAGATGGAATAAATAAATTATTAGATTCTATGAGTAAATTACCAATAATAGGTAAAAAAATACAAGGGGCAAAACTTGGTAAAATAGAATTCGGAACAATAAAATTAAAAGAAGATTATATGACCTTTGAAGAAGTTTTACAAAATTTACTTAAATATGAATCTGATTATGAAAAGGCCCTTAAGGATGCTAAAAAAATATGGCAAGAAATGTTTGATGAAGTAGGCAAAGTTGAAGAATCTACTAATGAAATTGTTCAGACAGCAAAAGAAGTTCCTAAGGTTGAGTTGCCTGATTTAGGCGGAGAAGCAGAAATAGAAATAACAGAAATGATGGCTGCTTGGAATAAATTATGGGAAGATATGAACGAAGGATTTGTACAAGGATTTGCTGATATGTTGTCAGGCAATATTAGAAAATTTAGTGATTTTATGAAGAGCCTTAAAAATATTTTCATCCAAGGAATTGCTAAAATGGCTAGTGAACAATTTATTAGACCTATTATAGAACCAATAACTGGGCTTTTAAAAAATACATTTTCAGGAATATTTGGTGGCATATTTGGAGGAAAAGATGGTAAATCTATTTTCGGAGAAGGCTTGTTGGGTGGAATGACTGGCGCTGTTGCTTTAGGTGGAATAGGCACTATGATTTCTAATTTTGTAGATAGATTCACCAGAGAGAAACCAAGTATAGAGCTTAAATGGTCTATAGATAAAGATGAATTCCAGCAAATAGCCGATTCTTGGAAAGGAGGAGCAGAGAAAAATGAAGCTTTGATAGGGACTGTAAATGATACTATAGGTAATTTAGTAAAAATGTATTCTAAGATGTCAAATTTCGTTAATATAGATATGGCTAAGATGGAAATAACTATGAATAATATTTATAAAATATCTAGAGACATGGCATCAATCCCTTATCAATTTGCTGCAGCCAATATAGATATTTTAGAAAAAATGTTTGGTGAAGCAGTTGCGACTGATTTGATGAGTCAAATAGAAGAAGTTCAAGCAGAAATAAAAAGAGTGCAAGAAGAAGGATTCAGACTCGCAGGCATCGCTGGTGCATTTGGCGGTAAAAATATTGCAATCGCTACTATATTTGGAACTAGAAAAAATGTTGAAGAATTAGAAGATGAATTGAAAATTTTATATGATGCTTTAAGTGGGAATATAGAGGAATTATTTAATAAATTTGAATCATTTTTTGAAGAATTTTCTGATATAATAGGGAAATCTTTTTTAGAATCTTTAGAAACTAAAGAATTTCAATCTTTTAAAGATGGATTAAGAAAAGGTATTTATGATTCTTTTAGGACAGCTTTATTAATTGAATTCCAAAAACAAACTTTAGAACAAATTATGCCTAATTTATGGCAATCTTTTGGTATTACTGGCTGGGGAGATGTGGTTAATATGGCTATGCAAGGCGATTCTTCACAGGCCTTAGCTATGATAGAAACGATGACTGCCGCTATTGATCAAATAGAACCCGCCTTCAATATTTTAACAGATGTAATAATCCAAATGGAAAATGCATTGAATCTGAATACTGAAGCGATTGTTTCGAACAATAATTTATTGGAAAAACAGCAAATGGTTGAAGATTTTATTTCTGAATTAACGACCGGAGGCTTAGCTCCTGTTCAAAGCTATGAGGCTATTATGGGGCGTTATCAAGATCTTTTGGCCAGCGATAATTTACAAGAGCTTTTTAATTTTGTAACTGGAACTGCTTTGCCTTTCCTCCAAACTTATGGCGGTAATTATCAAGAGGCTTTTTCTGGAGTAATTGAGGATTTAAGGAATTTAAGCGGCTTGTATGGAGCCAATATAAGTCCTTCAGCTATTGGGGAAGCTGTGGCTGGTGCTATAATGCCAGCTTTACAAGGTGGGTCTCAGACTATTCATGTTACAGTTGAAGTAGATGGGCGGGAAATAGGAGAAATTTTATTGGATCAGCTTCAAACTAATCCTCAGCTAGTCCAGGAAATTAAAGAAATAGCGCAATAATGATCAGAAAGATAAAATATGTGCAAATTCAAAATCCAAAAAGCAAGAATTGAGTTAAAATAGATAAAGATGAGGCATCATCTTGGGATATAAAGAAAAACTTTGGAAAAATATTAAAAAAAATAATTAGATAAGAAAAAGGGGGATTAAATGGCAATCAAAGAGCTTTATGATTATTTGCCTACTGTTTCAGCTGATGTTGATCAAACTTTGAGTATAAATCCCCAATCCGTCCTTACCGAAATTATAACTAAAAATGATCAAGTTCAAGAGGGCGACGATAGAAGCGAAGAGAGAGCAGAATTTACAGGAGATTTTATTGCTTATATTGTCATTAGATATGATATTCTTGATGATGAAGATTCCGGGACTACTATTGATTTTTTTTACAATTCTTCTAAG
This sequence comes from Candidatus Thorarchaeota archaeon, assembly GCA_048883045.1. GTDB lineage: Archaea > Asgardarchaeota > Lokiarchaeia > Sigyniarchaeales > SOKP01 > Loki-b32. The sequence continues at coordinate 70,684 of JBHLRA010000001.1, forward strand.
GGAAATGGTCTTATAAACTCTTTCAAATTTGCCCATCCCGATAATCATACCTATGTAGTTCGATTTGATACCGATATGACTAGGCTAATGAATCCAACAAATTATAGTAATAAAAATATAAGATTAAAAGTATTAGGAAGGATAGCCGATTAATGGCCGTAACTAAAACTTTAATTTGGAATAATAATATAAGTTTTCATGGACATAGGAAACATTTTGGAGTAACTAGCGGAGGCCGTTTATGGTCAGTCGCTTATGTGAGTAATATTATTAAAGCTAAATATTCTGATGATGATGGATCAAATTGGAGTTCAGAAGAAACCGTTCATTTAGCTAATATTGGATTCCCTGCTATATTTATAGATGGAAATGATGCTTTACATGTTGTGGGTTCTAATGGAAATTATGTATCTTCTCCTAGATGGAGAAGAAGGAATGGTTCATGGTTAGATGTTGAAACTATAAAATATGATGTCATGGCTTATAACAATTATGGTGATATAGTTGTTACTCAAGGACATCAACCATTTTGTTTTTGGGCTGATGTTGATGTTCCCGGCGATCGTATATGTAAATTAGAAAGATCAGGTGATTCTTGGCAAGCAGAAGTTACAACATCTTTTACAAGTGGTTTTACATGTTGGGGAGTATGTGCTTGTATAGATGATTTTGATTTAATGCATATAATTTGGTTAGAAGTTGAAAAAGTTGATACAAATCATAGAAAAGTAATGCACGCAACTTTTAATGGTTCTTCTTTCTCTTCCATTACAACTTTAGATGAAGTAACTAATGGTTCTTTACAAGAGCCTATAATAAGATATGTTGAAAGTGGTAAATGTTGGGCTATGTGGGCCAGGGATGGAGTTGGGGATGAGACTTCTTATGATCAAGTAAGATATAGAATATATGTAAATGGAATTGGTTGGTCTGGCGGAGTGCAAAATTTAACAAATAATGCTAGAAATCATCAAGGTTATGATGTTATTTATTGTAATGGTTTTGTTACAGCTGTTTATGGGGAATATGGATCTTATGCAAGCGCTCCAACTAAATATAATTTAGTATATAAAGCTTATAATACCTCTATTTCTGAATGGGGGGATGCAACCCAAGTAACGGAAGAATCAGATGATATTGTAGCTCCTAATTGTACTATAATAGGAAATAATCTTCATCTTAGTTTCTGGTTAGATAATGGAGCGAATTATGATATTTATCATGGAACTTTTGTCCCTATCGGTCCAGTTCAAGAAAAAGAAATTTATGATTATTTGTCTACTGTTTCAGCTGATGTTGATGTTACTTTATCTTTAGATCCTCAAGTTGTTATTCAGGAAGTTGGTGGAAAAGGAGATATTGTCCATTTGGCAGATGATGAATCAGAAGAAAGGGTTGGATATAGTTCGGATTTCAAATTTTATATAATTATAAGATATGATTTATTAGATGAATCTGATGCCGGAACTTTATTGGATATTTGGGCGGATTCTAGCAAAGCTAATGGAAGGGTGAATAGTTTCAAATTTGCTCATCCCGATAATCACACCTATGTAGTTCGATTTGATACCGATATGACCCGGTTAATGTCTCCAACTTATTATACGATAAAAAATATCAGATTGAAAGTTTTAGGAAGGATAGCTGATTCATAATGTTATCTTTGAATGCAACACAGCAAGCTGTTGTGGCGTCTGCCAAAAAGCCAGAAATTTCTTGGCTTTTTGAAATAGATACCGATAATGATGGCGCGCCTGAATATAGATATTCTACGAAAGCTAAATCTTTTGGAGGAAATAGCTATATATTCAAGATTTTAAAATTTACTCCTATTGGAATGCAAAAAAATTCATCTGAATATGGATTAATTGCTCCTAATAAATTCACTTTTACTATAGATAATCATGACGACGCTTTAACTCCTTCTGATTTTAATGGGGCTGCCATAAAAGTTAGACTTATAGTAGATGATGGGACTAATGGCGATACCGAGATTGCTTCTTGGGAATTTGAAGTTATAAATTATGAAGGAATTTATAAGGAAATAACTTTGGTGTGCCGGGATTGGCTACAAAAATATTTAGATGGAGATTATCCAAATACAAGCCTTATAAAAGATCTTTGGTATAGTGATGATCCTAAAGATGACAACGTATGTGTCCCTATTATGTATGGTACGCCTTATTTTCCAATAAGAAGTGCTTATATTACAGATCAAAGATATTATATTCTAGGACCTTCTTCTCCGACTTATACAATAACAAAAATAAGATCTCCCCGTGATTGGCCTTCTAAATCTGAATGGAGTTCTGGGTCTTATACTTTTACTCAATCCAACAAAACAGGATCAGATGGCAACACTTATAAAGCTGTCCAATTTATTATAGCAGATTCAGACAATGATGGAAGCGCAGATGCTAATGGTTTATTTGTAAATGGAGAAGAATTTTTGGATGTGCCTTGTAAATATACCAGAAGTGATACGAATTCTACAACAAATCCAGCCGATATAATAGAAGCAATATTGCTGGACTTTGGGATTCCTAGCGCCAAAATAGATTCTACAACTCAGAATTCTGCGGCCTCTTCTTTTACGAGTTGGGGATTGACTTGGAATATGTCTCTTTGGTATAAAATGTCTAGGAAGAAGTTATTGGCCAAGCTTTTAGCTATGTGTCATTTGGAGCTTATAATTAGAGACAAAATTTATTTCAAAATTCATTCAAAAACTTCTCAAGGAACTATAGATAACAGCTATATTTTGAGAAAAAAGGAGCGAGGAAAAGGAACTTTTTCTATAAAAAATTTATCAGTCAAAAATCAAAGTAAAGATTCTGGATATGGTGCTTTTCAAGAATCAGATGAGCCTATTGATAAACTTCAAAAGTTCTTGGTTCCGGCTAAGGCTTCGACTAATGATATATCTAATGATGTCATAGAATGTGATTATATACAAGATTCACAAGATGCCCAAAAGATAACTCAATTAGCTTTGCAAAGGAAGCTTTTGGCCTTTCAAGCTATCTCCTTTTTATCCAAAGGAACAGCTCTTGCTTACGAAGTGGATGATGTAATAACGATTGCTAATGATGCCAATTATGGAGCAGAGGGGACCACATATGATGTTTTAATAGATAAAATAATTATAAATAAAGATCTTTCTATAAAATTCGAATGTACTCGATTTAGTGATTCTTTGGATGATTGGGGGGATTTAAGCCCAAGCGCTATAACTATTGTTTCAGATGATTCAAGCTCTTTATATTCTCCGGTGGTTTGTGGGCCAGATACAACTGGCATAACAGGGTCTCAAGTTCCAAATGCCCTTCCGGGTAGATTAAGAATTGGAGATGATTCGAATTATATAGTTATTGATCCAGACGATAGCGGAGATAGATATGTTGCTAGCGGAAAAACTGATTTTACTACTACGGGCAATGGCTTTATAATTGGTATTGATCACAGTGATAGCGATAAGGTTAAGCTATATTTGGGTAATACAACTGATTATATGTATTGGGATGGATCTAATCTTGTAATATCAGGAAATATTACTGCTACAACAGGAAATATCGGCGGTTGGACAATAACTTCTACAACTTTGCATTCTAGTAACAATATAGTCCTCGATAGTGGTAATAAAGCCATATATATAAATGATACTACTTATGGCAACGAAGGAATTCAATTAGAATATAATAATGGCTATCCTAGAGTATATGTAGGAGATGGTGGAAATAATTATTTCAAATATGATGGCACAAAAATTCAATGGAAAGGCGCTAATACAGAACTAGATGGCTCTGGAAATTTAACTTGTACAGGCGGAACTATAGGAGGTTGGACTATAGGGGCCACAACTATTTCTTCCACAAATATTACTATAGATAGTGATAATGAGCGGATAAGATCAACAAATTATGTTTCTGGCTCTGCTGGAGCTGGATTTACTTTAGAACCTGAATTATTAGAAGTTGGCAATATTGCTTGTCGAGGGATCATAAGGACGGCTGTATTTCAAAAAGATATAATATCAGCTATAGGTGGTAATCTTCTTGTTTCTAAAGGTTCGGATGTTTTAGACGCCGATATGAATTCATTAGATAGCTCTAATCTAAGTGTTGAAGGAAATGAAAGTTTTGCTGTTGGAGATATTTTAAGAATAAAAGATGGGATAGACGATGAATGGTTAGAAATTACTGACAATACTTATGATCCTATATATACTGTAATTAGAGATTTAGCAGGAAGTTATGTATCAGATTATAATCCTGAATGGGGGAAAGGTGCTACAGTCGTAAATTATGGCGCTAATGGAGATGGGCTTATACATATGACCGCCTCTGAAGCCAATGCTCCATTTATATCTGTTCTAACTCATGCAGGCGCTCCTTATACAACTATTACTACTAGACTTAGAATAGGGAATTTAAATGGATTTTTAGGGTATTCTAGTGACAAGTATGGTATTGCTATAGGAGAGACTAATAAATATTTGAAATATGACCCAACTGGAGGATTAGTTATCCAAGGGACTGTAAATATTATTGGATCTGCTACCCTTGGGGATGGTTCTAATTATTCTGGAACAATAACCCTTTCTATTGCAGATGGGCAAGGAGATTGTTACATTGCTGCTGGAAAATCTGATTTTACTAACACTGATAATGGATTTATTCTAGGTGTTGACGATAGCGATAGTGATAAGGTTAAATTTTATCTTGGCAATTCTACAAATTATTTTAATTGGGATGGAACTAATATTATAATAAATGTTGCCTCTACAGACGCCATAACTGTTAAATCTGGCGGAGATATAGTTTTGGAAGCTACTGCGGCTAATCCTGGCCGTATAAAATTTGTAGGCACTACTTATGAGACTCAGTTTGGAAGCTTTACTGCTGATGGTAGTGCTGTTAATTTTATGGCCCAAACTGATAATGCAGTCACCCTTTCGGCCTATAATGGGAGCAATTATTTTTCTCAAATACAATGGTATTCTAGAAGCCAATGTTCAGTTGGTTGTATAGAGGATTCTAATAATCAAGCCACAATAGCTTGTGATAGATCGAGTGCTATGGCTCAAGCTTATTTTTATATGAGAGATGGCGGGACAACTAAGACTTTGGAGATGAGATATGACAGTGTGGGAGGTAGCCAATATTTTGCTCCTAATGATAATGAAGAATGGGATTTGGGGAATTCTACCTATTACTGGAAAGATATATATGCAAGAAATCTTTATTTAAAGGATTCTGATGCCCATCCAATTATACAAATAACTGCTGCTCACGCAACTGATTATGATCCTCAAATAAAGTTTGCCACCGATGCAACCCCGACTGTTAAATTTAGTATGGGAGTGGATGGGTCTGATGATAAATTCAAAATCTATTCCGGGGATGGTATTGGAGGCACTACAGAATTTGTTATAAGTTCATCAGGAACCCTTTATTTGGGGGATGATTCTGGGGGTAATATGACCGGGGCCGGTATAGTTATTAATCAAGGCACTTCAGATGATTTTATAATGTGCTTTAAAAGCACAGATATAGCTCATGGATATACGGCTGTTATTGAAGAGGATTCTTATGGATTATTTTCTAAATATAGCAGCACTAATGGAGGCCTTGATATATATGGGATTTGCGAAGCTGGAGCTACCACTGGATTGGCTATAACTGGATTTGGAGGAACGGCCCCGGATGAAACAACTGCTTCAGGTTCAGATGGAATAGTTGAGGTCAACGCTTGGTTAGACGGAGGAGATTATGCGGCAGATTATCCTAGTGGGGATGATAATGTGTTTGTTGTTAAATTGGGGAAAGCAACTGCTTGTTTTATAGTTAAAGCAGATGGGGATATATATTATAATGGAGCAGATCAGGGGTCTTTTGATAGTTTTGAAGATGCTTTGGCTTGCCGAGATTTATCTTATAATTTATCTAATCAATTGGTAAAAGTCCTCAAATACAACAAAAAAAAATTAAATGATATGGGCGTTATAGCTCATACTATTTGTGAAAATGGTAAGGAGGATATTTTCGTATCAACTAAAGGAATGACTATGCTTCAATTAGGGGCTATAGGTGAGCTTTATAAAGTTTGTAATTATTTGTGCTCTAGATTAGGAATAACCTATGAAGAGGCCAGAAAGGAAGTGTAATAATGGCTAAAATAGATCGGAATTTTATTCCTATAACTCCTGATCGCTTAGTTAGAAGGATAGAGGATGTTGAAGTAAAAAGGACTTATAATCATGATGATGATTATGAAGAAATTTTGAGTCTAAAGTTCATCGATGAAAAAATAGATGAACTTACTCGAAAAAGGAGAGAGCTTCAAGACAAAATAACTGAATATAGGAGATTAAGGGCATTAGTTTTATCTGAAGCTTCATCTGTTATATTAAGACTTTAATTTTATCTTAAACCTTAAAAGGGGGAGAAAAAATGTTTAAAGCCAAGAATACTATTTATTCAATGAATACGATAGAATCTTTGAATAAGATTACATCATCTACTAAATTTAAGAGTATGCAGTTATCTTTTTCTTTGACCAAATTAAAAGTCGAATATGAAAAAGGGAAAGAAGTGGTTGAAGAAGAGCGCAAAAAGATAATAGAGCGTTTGTGCGAAAAAGGCGAAGACGGAAACCCCAAGATGACTCTGCAAGGACAATATAATTTTAATTCAAAGAATGGCTTGAAAGTCCAAGAAGAGATAAGAAAGCTTTATGAAACAACTGTGACTGATATACATATGGATAAGATAACTCTTTTATTGGACGAAATACCTGAAGGGCTACTAAGCCCCGATGATATGTACAATCTTATGGAATTAATTGATTTTAAAGAGCCAAAATCATTACCAAAGAATGAAAAAAGTAAAAATATTGGGTCTAAGAAATAAAGCCAAAAAATGTTGGGAATTATATTGCCCAATATGTGATAATTCAATTACTAAAATCTCAATCGCTATTGATACGGAATGTGATAGATGCGGATGGGAATGGAAAGGAATCGATAACACAAAAGATTTAGATTCTAAAATAGCTTTAATTTCGTTTGAATAAATAGGGGCTTAAATGATAGGATACAAAAAATTAATAGTCAAAGGCAATATGGTTATATTGCCAGAAGGTAAGGGGAAGGATAAGATTATATTGGAAAAAGCTTTATTCCTTTTGAAGGGCATTTATGCTGATAAAATAGGGAAGAAACTGGAAAAGCCTAAAAGAGATAGGTAAATGTGAATAATTCTGCTGTACCTAGAGAGATATTTTTAAAAGATATTTATTATATGCAGATATTTGTTGAAGACCGGCAGGGAAATGGAAAACCAGGACTTATAATCCCTTATTATATTTATCAAGCCAAAGGAGGATATTTACGTAAGCAAGGGATTATGATTGAAGATTTTACTGCTCCTGGAATATATGTCCAATCATATCTTTTCAATAGATTAGGCCAATTTAGGATAGTATATAGACTGCCTTCACCTTACAGTGATATGTTAGAGATAGTGAATGTGATAGATGGAGAAATAAGCATTAAAACTTTTCATAGACATTTTCATAGGTATTTTGTTGTAAGAAAAATTGAAACCAAGATACCTAAGAAATAAAAGGAGAATTACATATGGGTTTAGGATCTTTTCTAAGCAAATTAGTTGGTTCAGGAGTAGGGTCTACGGTTGATAGCATAGGCAATACTATTAATAAATTTATAGAAACTCCGGATGAAAAAAGGGCTGCAGAGATTGTTATGGCCAAACTTCAGCAAAATGCTGATAAATGGCAAATGGAAATAAATAAAATCGAAGCAGGACACCGGTCAATCTTTATAGCTGGATGGAGGCCGTTCATTGGCTGGGTTTGCGGAATAGGGCTTTGTTATTATTTTATTTTAAGCCCATTTATAGCTACGATAGTAGCCGTTTGTGGTTTTGAAGGGGCTTTGCCCCAAATAGCGATAGGCCCTTTAGTTAGCATTCTTTTAGCTATGCTTGGAATGTCTGCTACAAGGACTTATGAAAAATTTCACCATTTAACTAAATAAAGGGGATAGGATAATGTTTAATGTAATTAGGGATTTGGTTAAAAGCAGTCAAATAATTACTATCGTTACATCAGATACTACTTTTGATGACGCTGTAATTACCGATGTAGATGATTTATTTTTCAAATTCGATTATCCTGGCAATGGCCTTACTTATATTTATCCTTTAGAGGCGATTGTTCAGATCAGGTTTCCAATCTCCCCCTAAACTATCTTTATAGATAGTTTGACCCGCCAATTTTTATAATTGGCGGGTATTTTATTCTTCCTATTTTTTATTTAATTTTATATTAGAAATAGTTCTTTTATTTTTTTTTCTAAACCCCCTGGCTAAAAACCAGGGGGTTTTTATTTATAGGATATTAGAGAAAGAGATGTACAATAAATGTTATTACTGCGGTCGGTATTGAAGCGGTATTGATTCCTGGGATGGCTCCTAATATATAACCTACCCAGAAAAAGCCAATCTTAGGTTTTTCAAAATATACTAGCCAAGTATTGAGAGAATAAGTCCAAGCTCCTCCGAAAATTGGAGCAAATATTAGTAAATATATAAATACAGCTACGATTGCTATTAAACCTATTGTAGAATAAGATAAAGATGACATAAATAAAATCTCCTTTATATATGTAAAGTGTTGCAAATTATGATGAGTGCCTTTCCCCAAATGTTTTCATCCAGTATGATAGGACCTTTGATGCCCTGTCCTTGGTGAGATCTGGAAACTTTTTCCTCAAGTATGATCCTGCTCCAAACATATTTGTCTTGCCGGACACACGCAGGCTGTCGAGATACTTAAGATGTTTTTCGGTGACAAAATCGGGTTTGGTATCCATAATATTCTCCTTCTTCTTATATATGTAAAGTGTTGCAAATCACAACGGTTGCTCCGTCAGTTCCGATGGGAGGGTATTGCTTACCATCTATATTAATTGTAGCTCTCTCCCCCATACAATAAAAACAAGTTGCAGTAGATTTATGGAGTTTGTATCCAGTCCAATATTCTTTTGGTAAACGGATTGGGCCTTTCTTTTCAATCATCTTCTTAGGCTTTTTGCCATTAAGTTTCTGTTCCATGTTTTTATCCTTTCCTTTGTGATCGGCGCTGAATGCCAATTCTCTTTTCAAATAATAATTAGTTCATGGGCTTATCATCATTTTGATTCTCCTCCTTTAATTCTTTTTCTATTGTTATTGTGATTATTCTTTCTTATGTGAATTTTGTATACCTGATCCTTGCCTTTTGGCCAAATATAGGGTAGATTAATTATCAATTCCCAACCGAATTGCTTATAATACTCAAAATTTTTTCTTAATAAATTAGATTTATGGGCTTTATGGAATTTATAATTTCCAAACCACCATGGATAAACAAGATGTTTTCTGTTTACTTTTTCCGTCGGCATATTATTTTTATAACCTCTATTTATCCATTCTGCTATACACCAATCATAATATAATTTCAAAGCTTCTTCATAACCTACCCACATTTTAACAGCAGGATGATTGTGCCATCCCCTTTTATTGGTTCTATTTAGTAAAATATCTAATATTTGTTTGGCTTCAACTCTTTGTTTGCCGAGTCTTCTATAATCCAAACATTTTACTGATTTTTTGAATGATGGATAGGGCATAAAAGTTTGCACAATTATCTCCTAGTTAAGTTTCTTATTTCCTGCTCTATTTATATTATCGGCTATTTTTTATTTTTTCTTCGGTTATCTAAAAGTTTTTTTAATTTATCTGCCCTAATTGAAAATTTAAAACCAATAATGATGTCAAAGTGCCATATATTATTTCATAAGCCTCTATTTTAGCTTGTCTATTAGTGATCATATAAACCTCATGCAAAATATTCCATCCCAATAGGTAGGATGATTGCTGTCTTTATTGGTTTGTTGAAATAAAAGTATTTCAGATCTATAAGTTGCAGGCCTAGATTTTGTTACAAAATCCATAGTTTGGTTGTATAAATTTTCATAATTCATCCCAGTACAAATTATTATACTTCCTCTAGAGAATAATCCTCTTTTTTCTATGGCTTTAAGAAGTTTACAATTGGTCCCTTGAGTAAATAAGACCCCTATTTTTTTAATCCCATATTTTTTATGGTTTTTCATACAATATATGGGATTATTATTTGATAGCAAATGGTGAGATTTAAGACAAGGATGCAAAAGTCTGCGACATGTGCTTTTGCTTATAGTTTGATTGGCTATCATGCAAAGTTTTTCTCCATTCCCGGCTATTGCTGCATGGAAATAAGCTAAATTATTGCCTAAAAATATAAAATGATTATTGATATCCATAAGAGAAACGATTTTATTCAATATTCCAGCTATTGTAAAAGAATAATCAGGATTTAAATATTTATACAGCAGTATATCTCTTAATAGATTCCTTATTTTGCTATCATCTTCTGGAAATATTGGATTATTGAGAGATTTGGTGATATTCCAATCTTCTGGTATAGACTCGTAAGGCTGAAGATAGCTAAATCTAATGCCTTCTAGAAATTGTTTAATATCCATCGTTATTCCTTTCTATACCCAAATTTTATCTTAGAAATAGTTCTGGGTTTAACCCCAAATAATTCCGCTAATTTGGTTTGATTTATTAATTTTTTACTTTTAGCTTCTTTATATTCTTCTGAACCCAATATGTTTCTTATCCAAATTATAGTCTTTCGACTTAACTTCCTTCTAGGGCAATTATCTTTTACTTTTTTGGATATAATTTTTATTGTATTTAAGGTGTGTTTTTTGCCATAAAAAGAATTATTTTCCCCTTTGTTAGCTTTTGATATTTTTTCTCTCCATTCTTTGTTCATTAGCCTACCTTTATTGTGGAAACTAAGATGATCAAAAGCTTTCATCTTTTGTAAATTATCAGGATCATTATTGTTATGGTCTCCATCTATGTGATGGATATGATAACCATCCCCAATAGTTATAGGATCATCAGGATGATGTTCATTCCAAATCTTGTAATATTTGTGTTTATTTTTAGTCATAATTGTTATCTAACTTTATTAATTCGTCAAAATTTATACAGTTTAATGGTACTTCAACAGGCAGATATTTTACTCCCCATTTTAATGCTTCTTCTCTAGTTTCCATCCAAATATCTAAAGTATTGATTATTTTTATTTTCCTTTTTTTTGTTGTTTTATATTCCCCCATTTTATCCAGTATTATCCCATGTATATCTCCTTTTTTATATTTTATAACTATAGGCGTCCCATTTGTTATCCCTATTTTTTCCAAATCCCGGCTTACAGCGATCATTCCTTTTCTTACTTTGTTCGCCCACGCTCCGATGTAAGGCTCAGAATCAGTTTGGCTAATTTCTGAACTGTAAGCAGTTATTTTAAGTCTAATTTTTACATAAAGCTGCTCATTTGGAGAGGAATATTGGAACCTTTTTGGGCTATTTTTTGATTTTTGGTTCATATTTTGGATTGTAGTCCCTATCTCTTGAAGCTGAATACTTAGCTTTTCTAATTTAAAACTGATAATGAATAGATAGAATATAATCGATATACAAAGTAAGATATATAATATTTTTTTCAACATCTATCTCAACTCCTTAAGGTCTTCTTCAGTTATTATTACACAATTTATTTTATCATAACAGCTTTCATCTAAAAATATGTGTAAGAATGGGTGATTTATTCTAGGCATGAGCCCTTTGACCAATATGCGACCTTTCTTATTCTTGTATTTCCAAACCGGGACATTTAATATCCCATAATCTTTCTCCCCCACACATTCCATTTTATAGACAAAATCTTTCCAGGTCTCAAATATCCAAATTCTCATCTCTTTATATAGGCCAAGTCTGGCAAATAGAGGAGGAATGCCCAAAAATATTCGTCCTATATATGAAGCTGTTGTGCCAGCAACTTGTGATGAACATCCAAAATCTTCTTTGAATCTAGCACAATTGCCCGGCCTATTTCCACATATACATCCTGAACATTGATATTCAGCTATTGCTCTGTTGAATTTAGGCGAATTCATCTGTTTTTATCCTTATCTATATGATATAACATGACGGACTTAGGGAATTTGCTTTTATCAATTTTGATCACCTTATGACTATTTATGAAATCATTGACCCAGCGCTCTAGAGTGCTTTTATCTGAAGCCTTAAGAGTAGTTATCTTCAATACGAAACCAATTGGTATATCTAGCTCACAAGATGAGCAAGGATTGACTGTTTGAGCATTTGCTTTTATTATAAGGAATAAAAGCAATAAACAAATGGTTAAAAATATTAATACCAATTTGATGAGTTCTTTATTTATTGGATTCATATGACCTCCTTATATATTCAGTATCCACTTTATTAATGGCCAAACAAGACATATAGTTATTAAGGCCAAAATTATCATCACTAAAAACCCGCAAAGTTCTTTGGGTATTCCTGGCATAAAAACAACCATTATATCAATCAATTTAGTTATTATCCATCGCATATCTTTTCTCCTCTATAGAGACAGGAGGGTGGGGCCGGTAGGATGGCCCCACCCTTATTTGGCTGCTATTTCTAAAATTTTATAGATCAATCTCAAATACTCCGTGCCACATGTTGTTGCCGTGCCTGTCGGTTTTCATGCCTCCGGAAAGTCCCCACCCCCAGGTAGTCTTATTTTGGCTTACGCCTATCATTGCAGTAGAATCAGCCTCGTTGGTTGTGAAGCGCATTTTCCAATCTAAAGCTTCTTTATTTTCGAAAACAATCATTGATTTTTGACTTAACTCTTTATTTGGGCCGTCTGGATCATTTGGGTCAGCTAGAGTCAATGCGTCCTCGAAAGTAATAAAAGCATATTCCCATTGAGCTGCTTTGGATTTAAAATATAATTGAACTTCTGCAATAGCGGGCGTATTTTCCAATACAATAATCTCTTTGGTAATAACTTTAACATTGGGATTACTGCATTTGATCTTCAATACGGCATTTATATCGGATATTATTGCAATTTGAACGCTGCAAAATTCACCCTTCCTAAGTTGGACAACCTTTTTTGTAGGATTGAGATGAATATTGGGATTTGTACCGAAATCAATGTTAGGGTCAATATTTATAGATTTCGGAATATATACTGTGCTGGAGGATATTTCGCCGTATTTTGCTCCCAAAGTGGAATCTGCTTCATCGTTGAGAAATCTATACGTATTCTCTTCCATCAAATCTTGCAAGGCTTCTAAGATAGGGGTATTATCAACACTTATATACTGCCTTTGATCATTAATGGCGACATCATATTCCGAAAAATCATAAGATTGGTTGACGTAATATTCATATAAAAAACTGTTATAAGAGGTATTAAAAGTGTTGAAGATATCTCCGTTGTAAACATCGCCAGATTGTGCCCAAGGAGGTCCTGGTGGATTAGGATTGCCGCCGCCGTTATTATTGCCCGGACCTGAATTGGTATTGCCATTGGCTGAAACTACTGATGAAACTAAAAACAATATGGCTGCAAAAATAACTAATAGCATCGAGATTCTTTTCATATCTCCTCCAAATTTGTTAATGTTGATAGTATATTGTTCTAGTCTATCCCCCTAACCTTAGAAAATTCACCCCCTTTCTATTTTATTGGTTCAACATCTATTCCAACTCTATGAAATGTATTAACATAAGATTTAAGAATTTCTTTTATAGCTTTTTCTTCTGGATCGTTATCATCAAGAGTATCTGCAAAATGATATCCTATTTGTTTGCGCTGTTTTTTATCTGTTTTCATTTTTAAACTTCCACACCATAAAGGCCAACTACTAAAATCTATATTGGCTCCTTGTATATTGGCCCATCGCATATTGGCTCCTTGCATATTGGCTTCTTGCATATTGGC
>JBHLRA010000002.1:0-47276 GCA_048883045.1 Candidatus Thorarchaeota archaeon
CGCTCCAGCATGTTAGAAGTATTAGAGCAAGATTATGTAAGAACGGCGAGGGCAAAAGGATGTAGAGAGAAAGATGTTGTCCATACGCACGCATTAAAAAATGCACTTATCCCTACCGCAACCGTAATAGGATTAAACTTTGCAGGTTTATTATCTGGAGCTGTGTTAACAGAAACTACATTTGGAATATATGGAATTGGGTTAAGCTTAATAGATGCAATTGAAAAACGAGATTATTGGGTATTAAATGCGGTGGTATTTATAATTACAATAATATTCGTTCTAACTACATTGATAACTGATCTATTATATGGTATTTTAGACCCACGAATAAGATATTAAACTACAATTTTATAAAAATTAAATATAACAACATAAAGAAAAAATAGTGAAAAAATATGGAACAAAAATTCTTAATAGAAGTTGAAGAAGAAGAGGAAAAAGAAGAGAATGTTCCGATAACTGTGTTAAAGTGGTTTGTAACACATCTTAAATTTCTTGCTGTCCCTACCTCAACGTATGAAGAATTAACGTTAAAAGAACAAGAATATGAAAGAACCAAAAGTCAAAGAAGATTTATAAGGAAACTAAAATCAGTATTGACACTTGTCGGACTGGTTGTTGTAATAGGTTTGATTACGATGGCTGTTTTTCCCCATTGGCTTGCTCCGTATACATTTGAAGATGCAATGGGGTATTTTCTTCACCCGTTTCAAGCACCCTCATCTGCACATATAATGGGAACCACGGCATTAGGTCGAGATGTGTTAACAAGATTGATCTTTGGTGCGCGTTCCTCATTGACAGTATCTTTACCTGCGATTAGTATTGGTGTTATTGGAGGTGTATTCTTTGGAGTAATTGCTGCTTATTATGGAGGATTGGTCGATTCCATCATCATGAGAATTGTTGATGTATTTCTTGCTTTTCCAGGGCTTGTCCTTGTATTAGTTTTCGTTGGTGTCTTTGGAAGAAGAATTGAGTATATAATGCTTATTTATGGATTTTTAGGAATTCCTTATTATGCTAGGTTAATCAGAGGCAATGTTTTACAAGCAAAAGAGTTACCATATGTACAAGCGGCAAGAGTAGCCGGTGCTGGAAACGCGAGGATAATGTTCAGGCATATATTGCCAAATGTCATCCAACCTGTAATAATCGCAGTTACTTTTGCTATAGGAGGGTTCATTTTAGGCTTAGCAGGATTAGCTTTTCTAGGATTTAGTGATCCAACATTTATAGAGTGGGGAGCGGATATTAATCGAGCTAGAGAGATGTTATATGACGCACCGTGGGCAGCAATATATCCTGGGTTAATGATTGTAATTACGGTACTGGGATTTATGTTAGTGGGGGATGGTTTAAGAGATGCACTTGACCCTCGGTTAAAAAACTTATAATATATAATTGATTAGATATATAAACTATTGAAAAAAAAAAGAAAAAAATGACAACGACAGAAGAATCAACTTTTGAACAAAGTTCAAAAAAATTGCTTGAAGTTAAAGATCTCAGAACGTTTTTTTTTGTTGAAGAAGGAGTAGTTAAAGCCGTTGATGGTGTAGCTTTTGATATATATGAGGATGAAGTCCTTGGACTTGTCGGTGAAACAGGTTGTGGAAAATCAGTTACAGCTCTATCACTTTTACAATTAGTAAGAGCTCCTGGCAAGATAATGAGTGGGAAGATCCTTTTCAACGGTGAAAACCTGCTCGATCTAACTGAAAAGGAAATGAGAACGCTTCGAGGTTCTCGAATTACTATGATTTTTCAAGATCCTTTAAATTCACTTAATCCAGTTATATCAATTGGTAAACAAATATCTGAAGTCTTTCTATTACATCAAAAGAAAGACCTAAAGCGTGAACTTGATACACGTCTTTTGAAAAGGAAGAAGTTACTTGAGGAAAAAAAGAAATTACAAGAAGACTTAAAAGAACAAGAGGATCGCTTATCAGAGGAAGAACAAGCTGAATTAAAAAGTAAGATTGAAGAACTTAAAAAAGCAACAGTTCATATCCCCAACATAAAGGATGTTGCAATGGATTGGTCAGAAAAAATCATCAAAGAAGTGGGCATTCCAGATGCAAAAGGCATCTTAAAAAGATATCCTCATGAATTGAGTGGTGGGATGAGACAGCGTGTAATGATTGCTATGGCTTTATCATGTAATCCCGCTCTCCTTATTGCTGATGAACCGACTACTGCTTTAGATGTTACTATACAAGCTCAAATTCTTGATTTAATGAAAGATTTGAAAAAAAGATTTAAAACATCAGTCCTTATCATCACTCATGATTTAGGAATTATTGCAGAGATTTGTGATAGGATTGCCGTTATGTATAGTGGAAATATTGTAGAATATGCAACAGCAGAAGATCTGTTTAAAAAACCACGTCATCCGTATACTAAGGGATTGATGGGTGCTATCCCTAGTATTGAAAAGAAGGATCAAAAATTAATAACAATTCGAGGCATGGTTCCAAACCTAATATATCCCCCATCTGGATGTAGATTTCACCCAAGATGCGATTATAGGCTTGAAATCTGTGATAAGATAAAACCTTTATTGAATGAAATTGCGGATAAATACTATATTGCTTGTCATCTTTTTGATCCTAAATATAAGGATTCACCAAAATACGAACCACCTGAATTAAAAGGTAAATAAGTATAGTTTCAATAATCAAATATAAATTTTAACAAAAGAAAAAAGTAGAATAATGACAATAAGAGAAAATAAAACAGAGACTAAAGATAGAGAAGAAATTATTAGTTCTGAAACTAAACGGGAGGTCATTCTTACTGTTAAAGATCTTAAGACTTACTATCCTATCTATGGTGGTATTTTTAAACATAAAATTGGTGAAGTAAAAGCGGTAGACGGTGTTACCTTTAACCTATATAAAGGAGAAACTCTCGGATTAGTAGGAGAAAGTGGGTGCGGTAAAACAACAATCGGAAATACAGTTTTAAACTTAGTACCAATGACATCAGGAGAAGTAAGTTTTAAAGGCGATAAAATACTCAGTGGAGTTAAAAAGGCCGCTAAATATCGAACAAAACATCGTAAAAAGATTCAAATGGTATTTCAAGATCCTGATTCATCATTAAACCCACGCTGGAAAATAGTAAATATAATTGGTGAACCACTTAGAATCTTAGAACGAATGAGAAAAAGAAGTCAAATCCGAGCTCGAGTTCTTGAATTACTAGAAACAGTTTCAATGAAAGCGGAACATTTAGATCGGTATCCACATGAATTTTCTGGAGGTCAAAAACAAAGAATTGTAATAGCTAGAGCTTTAGCATCTGATCCTGAAATTATTATTTTAGATGAACCAACGTCAGCACTAGATGTGTCCGTTCAAGCTCAAATTCTTAATTTATTAAAAGATCTTCAAAAAAGATTCAATTTATCCTATATGTTTATTACTCATGATCTCAGTGTAGTACAACACATAGCTGATAGAATTGCTGTAATGTATCTGGGCAAATTTGTGGAGTGGGGAAAAATAGAAGAAGTATTTTACAATCCTACACATCCTTATTCAAGAGCTTTATTATCAGCACGTCCAACATTCGATCCTAGTTCAAAAACAAATAGAATTATATTAAAAGGTGACGTCCCTAGTCCAATTAATCCACCTGAAGGTTGTACTTTTCATCCAAGATGTCCTGAAAGAGCAGAACATATAGGATGCGGTGTAGATAACCCTCGAAAAATTAGTCTTGGTGGAGATCATTATATGATGTGTCTACCTTTTAAGAAAGAAAGTAAATCTTATGAAGGAATGAAGTTTATTTCAGATTAAAAATTTTTTTTTCTATTTTTTTTTAATTTTCTTATAGATTTAGCATAATTATTGTTTAATTTCCAATTTTAGAAATAAAGTTAAACGATAATAGGTTCTATCACTTGATGACGGTAAATAACTCTCAAGTATTTATAATAAAAACTTCACCTGAGACATCCCTAGAAGATTACAAAAAATTAATGCATTTAGCAAATTATGAAAGCTTCTACCCTAAGGATGAAAAAATTATTATTAAACTAAATTTAAGTTGGTCTAAATTTTTCCCCGCATGTTCTAGCCCTCCTTGGCAACTAGAAGGAGTGTTAAAAACCATGACTGAAGATAATTATAGTCCTAAAAAATTATTTACAGCTGAAAATAGAACTGTAGTTACAAATATTGAAAGGGGATTAAAGGGCAATAAATGGGCACCCATTTTTAAGAAATATGGTGTATGGTTTGTTCCTTTAACTAGAATCCCATTTGTTCCTTATGAATCTTTAAAGTCAAAATTTATTGCATTAAAAAATAGGAAATTGCATGCCTTAGATTCTAAAATTTTTCCAGATGGTTTTTCTATTCCAGAATTTTATGTTGGAAAATCAATCATACATCTCCCAACTATGAAGACTCATGGTCATACTGGAGCAATTGGAGGTTCATTAAAACAGACAAGCGGAGAAATGAAACATGGAGGTATTACATGTGCCATGAAAAATGCTTTTGGAGGACTTTTAACAAAAAGAAGACATTTTTCACATCAATATATGTCTGAAGTATTAGTAGATTTACTTATAATCCAAAAACAAATCCATCCAAATATCTTAGCTATAGTAGATGGGACTGTTTGTGGTGATGGTGCTGGACCCAGAACAATGATGCCCCGGATTAAAAATATGATTTTAGCGGGGTATGATCAAGTAGCTGTTGACACAGTTGTCGCTAAAATGATGGGTTTTGACCCTTTAGAATTACCCGCCATAAAAATGGCTCACGAAGAGGGTTTAGGATGTGGAGATTTTAGCCAAATTGAAATAATTGGTGAAGATGTATCTAGCATAAATTGGAATTTCAAGGTTAAACGAAGTTTAGTTATATGGGGGGATCAAATGGTAAGAAAAGGACCTTTACAATTTCTGTATCCTTTATTTAAAAGTGAATTTTTCTTTTTGGGTCCGACATATGCTTCAATGATTTTTCATGATATGCTTTGGTATCCTACTATTGGAAAACGAAGAATTAGGAAATTTTATCAATCAGAATGGGGTAAGATCTTTTTAAATTACCCGAAAAACTAGAATATATTCTTTCATAAACTATATAGAAAAGTTCATTTTACAAAACATCTTTTATCATTGAAATATAATTGAGTCCTGGATCTAGTTTCTCTAATTTTAGATGAATAAAAAACTCAATAGAACCTTCTTTACCTAATATTGGTGATTTGATGATTTTATATAAAAAAAATTGGTTTTCTGTACACCAATTTACTAAATCCCTAATAATTTCATAAAGTTGTTTTGAATTTTGAATAATTTTGAATTTTACTTTACCGTAGAATTCTGTTTCAAAAATAGGTTTTATTAATGCGATTATATCACCTTGCTTTTTGAGTATTCTCTTTATATTAGGCAAGATGCTTCTTAACGAGGCAAATGTTATGTCTATAGTGCAGACATCTATTTTCTCTTCAACAGGAATTAAATAACGGGCATCAATCCCTAATAAAGGAATTACTTTTTCTTTCATCATTTTGCTTGTCAATGATGAATGAAGGAAATCAGTAGCAATATCGATTGAATATACTCTAGAAGCTCCTTTTTTAATCAAACAATCTGTAAATCCTCCTTTAGAAGCTCCAATGTCGGCACATATCTTTCCTTTAACAGAAATTGAAAATTGATCCAAGGCTGATTCTAACTTCAATCCCCCACGGCCAACATAAGGATATTCTTGAACTAACTCGATTTTAAGAGAACTTTCAATTTTCTTCCCTGATTTTAATAATTTTTTGTTTTCAACTAACACATATCCATTTTTTATTAGCCACTGTGCTTTATTTCTACTCTCAACTAGTTTTTTCTCAACTAACAAAATATCTAACCTTTTTTTCATTTCAACTCCCCCTTGTAAGGAAGTTTTTCACAAATGATATTCTTGAACAAATCATTAATATTTAAAAAGAGGCTTTCTCTGCTTTTAATAATTCTATAGATTTACTTAAAGATAAATTTCCGGATAGGATAGCTTCGGCAATTTCAATTAGTTTAGAATCAAATTCACTATTATATCTAGCTGTTTCACCAGGATATTCCTCATTTTTCATAGCACTATTATTTTTCAAAATTGTTTTATAATTTTCAAATGTTATTTCATAACCATCTCTTAAAGAAATGATCAATGCTGCAGCTTCATCCTTTGGAATTTTTTTTCTATTTTCATCTCTAATTTTATATTTTGATGTTTTGGATTCATCTATTAATATTATTCTAAAAGTAAATTCTTTAATATTAATAAACAACTGTTCAATTAAGTTCAGAGTTATCGGCATTATCCCTCTTCCAAATTTAAATGTTAGTTTCAATGGATTTGAATTATTTTCTTGGAGAGCATTTATGTAAATTCTAATTTTTTCAATAAATCTATCTCTAATGTAAATAGTATGAGAATTTAAATAAAAATCATTTAGATAAATTACAATACCCAAGTGTTTTGTACCAGGATCAATAGAAAACATTAATTCGGAATATTTTATATTCCCAATTTTTTTTGCAGCTAATACTTTTACCATATATTGTTCAAAGTCTTCTTTATTTGTATAGGAGAGAATCTTCCCTTTTACTCTGTCAATATTTTCAAAATTACTCATTTCTTTCATGGTTGTGAGGATAATGGAATTTGGAATGTCAGGAATCTTCGATCTTATATTTAGCACATTAAATTTAATTTGAAGGTGTTCTAGTTCCTTATTCAATCGATAGAAAAAATTTAAATCTTCAGTTAACACATAAATATTTGTTTTCAAATTATATTTATAAATAGTAGATAAAATTAATAATTTTTAACTAAATGAATTTCCCAATCTCAGAATTAAATCAATATTTTAATTCAATAAATATATTACAAGGTATTTTTTCTATATTTGGAGAATTTGGAGTTGGGAAAACTACATTTGCACTTCAAACAGCTATAAATTCAGCTAAATTGGGAAAAGAAGTGGTATTTGTATATACAAAGCATAATTTTCCCTCCTTAAAAATTCAATTATTAAATAAAAACTCAGATGATATTTTAGATAAAATTCTTTTTATCCATAGTACTAAATTTAGTGAATTACACCGAATTATTTTTAATTTAGAATTTTTAATTTTATGCAATAAACAGCAAAAATTCAATCTAATCATCATCGATTCAATGACCCATTTATACCGTTTAGAATTAAATATGGAAAAAAAAGAAAGAAATTACAATCTTAATTATCAATTAAATCAAATGCTAGCTACATTAACATATTTAAATGAGACATATGGAATTGAAATTATGGTTGTGAATGAAATAAGTAGGAAAAATCTTGGTGACCAACTAATTGAAGTAGAAAGCGGTGGAAAAGTCATGGAGTTTTGGACAGATAAAAAATTAAAGATATCCAAAACCAAAAAATTAAATGAGAGAGAATTTTTATTTGTTGATATAACTAAAAATAATGTCATGAAAATTAATTCAAATTTGAGAGAATTTGGATTCGAATAACTTATAGCAAATATTGACTATTTCAAACTTAGTATTCTTAGTCATTTCTAAATTTTCTATATATAAAATGTTAAAAAGACACCATAATTTAATTTCCATTTTTAATTTTGTTTATATTGAAGAATGGAAAATAATGATCTAAAACTAGTAAAGGAAGCCTCAACAGAATTTTATATTCATAAAAAGGATACAAACTTAATTCCTTCAAAATCGATGAATGTCTTTTATAATAAAAGAATGATAATCAATCGTGATATTTCCAGTTTAGCAATCAATGCGTATAGCACATTGTTTAAACAAGATGAATTAATAGTTGTAGATTCTATGGCAGCATCAGGAATAGGTTCTATAAGAATTTTAAAAGAATGTAAAAATATAAAAAAAATATATATTAATGATATTAATCCAGATGCAGTTAAGTTAATTTTCCAAAATCTTAAATTAAATAATCTGGATAATAGGTATAATCAGATCGAAATAACCAATAAAGATACAAATCTACTTTTTTCTGAGATAAAAAGTAATACTGAAAAAAACAATAAACCAAATATAATTTCAATTGATCCTTTTGGTACCCCCAATATTTATGTTGATTCTGCTTTTAAAGCGATAAATAAGGTTGATGGTTTAATGTGTATCACTGCAACGGACACCGCTGTTTTATTTGGAATACGTCCCGATGCATGTTTTAGGAAATATTTGTCTAAACCCCTCCATACAGAATACTGTAAAGAAATTGGGGCTAGAATTCTAATTTACTTCATTTCTAGAATAGCAAATATAAACAAGAGTAGAATAATCCCCCTCTTAACTTTTTACTCAGGTCATTTTATTAGAGCTTTCTGTTTAGTTCTAAAAGGAAAAAGAAAGATTACGGAATCGTTCAAAAACTATGGATATATATTGCATTGTAAAAATTGTGGATATCGATCTGCATTTAAAGATAATATATTGATTCTGCCTAAGAAATGTCCCACTTGTCAAAAAATTGATAGTTTTGATTATGCAGGACCTTTATGGATAGGAAAAATACATGAGATAAATTTTCTGAAGGAAATACTTAGCTTAAATAAAAATTTAAATTTGCCTAGTCAAAAAAGAATAGAAAAACTCTTATCTTATGCCATTGATGAAAATTATATGCCTTTTTCTTATTATAACATCCATAGACTTTGTCGAGATCTTAAAATTCCCTCTATTCCAAAACTAGGAGATATTATTAGTTTGATTAGAAAAAAGGGATATCAATGTTCAAGGACACATTTTGATTATTTATCAATAAAAGGTGATATGGATTTATTCACATTAAAAGACACAATTGTTGAATTACAAAAGTAATTATTCAACGTACTATAACAAATAAAAATGCAGCATAAACAAGAATCTTTTTACAAAAAAGCAAAAAGGGAAGGTTACAGAGCAAGATCGGCATATAAATTATTAGATATTCAAAAAAAGTTTAACATTTTTAAAAGAGCATTTTATATCTTGGATTTAGGTTGCGCTCCAGGTTCATGGTTGCAAGTTGCGAAAAAATTTGCCGAGGATAATATAACAAAGTATAAAGACCAATTCTATCATCGAGATCATTACAAAATAATGGGAATTGATATTAAAAACGTATCACCAATTGAAAATATATCTATTATTCAAAAAGATCTTACTTTACCTGAAATTCAAGAGCAGATTGATCTTTACTTTCAAAATAAATTAGATTTAATCCTATCCGATGCCTCTATAAAGAAGAGTGGAAATAAATTCACAGATCATATTAAACAACTGAACCTCTGTTATACTATTTTAGGAATCGTAAAAAATAATCTGAAATATAAAGGTAACTTAGTTATTAAAGCTTTTCAGGGATCTGATTTTGAGAAATTCATCAATAATATGAAAAAAATATTTAGATTTTTAAAATCTTATAAACCATCATCTTCAAAAAAAAAAAGCAATGAAATCTTTATAATAGGTTTACAAAAAAAATGACTATATATCTTGCATTCTCGCTTCAATCTCATCAAAGTTAATAGAGTATTCTTCACCTTTTGAAGTTACTTCTATCCATTCAGTTAGCCATGGGCAATGTTGAGGATTAAATTGGTCAAGGTTTGTTTCATTGCATTTATCTCGAAAAGGACAAATAAAACAAGGTTGTCTAGAAAACATATTCCAAATAAAATCTTTTCTGTTTTTATTAATTTTTAGCTCTTTTACTTCTATATCAATTTCTTCAAGGGCATAAATATGTTTGGTCCATGAAGCATCAACCAATTCTCGATTCATTTTAATTTTTGATTGCAATTCTAATAATTCTAAAATTTCTTCTAAATCATTTCGCTTTTTATTGCTAAGTTCCATGAGGCTATTAAATAATATGTCTTTTTCTCTATTTATAATATCAAGAATCAGTTTTTCATCTTTTCGTAAAGTCCGTTTGAATTCTTTTCTTTTTTCTTCGATTCTTTCAATTCTCCTCTCGACGTCAGATTTCTCTTCTAAAGGGCCTTCAACTCGTTCCTTTATCTTACATTTATGACGAGATAAGTATGCAAAACTTTTGCCACAATAAGGACAAACTTCCCTTTTTTTCTTTGCCATTATTAGTATATTATAGTTATATTGAAAAGTTAATTTTGATATCTAAAAATCATAAGCACTATGATATAATCATTATGCATATTCTAAAATTAATTTTTCCTTTTTCTCTAGTTTTAAAACAATTTATTGGCTTAATTTATATTAATAATTTCTAATCTTATTTAAACTAAAAAGTTCTTTAATATATATGATGGATGTAAATGAAATACTTGAAATCGATATGGTTCAAATTGTTAAAAAGCAAAAAATTCTACAAGATTATGAAGCTTTAACAAATTTAGATTTCATTTTATCTTCAGGAGCGAAAAATTTTGATGAAACTCTGGGAGGAGGTTTTTACCAAAATAAGAAATATTTGGTTTTTGGAGCAAATAAAACAGGAAAGACTCAGTTATGTCATCAATTATGTGTTCAAGCCTATATTCAATTGTCTAGACAAAGTAAAAAATCTAGAAAAATGAATAAGCAATTTGTATTTTATTTTGATACTGAAAATACTTTTCGCCCAGAACGGTTAAAAGAACTGATAAAATTTCGAGATATTGATTATGACAAATTACTTAAATGTATTTTCGTATCAAAAATTATGAGTAATGCGGCTCTCTTGTTATCATTAAAAGAATTAGAAAGAATCATAGAACTAAATAACATTTATGTCCTAATTATTGATACTCTTAACAATCACTACAATTCTGAGCTAGCAAATAAAGAAATAGCTTCTAATAAAACTAAAGTCATTTTTTTAAAAGTTTTAGAAAAAATTAATGAACTCACTAGAAAGTACAAATTAATCACGATTACAACCGCACAAATTACATCAAAGATAATTAATAAAGGTTTAATACGAGTAATTCCTGTTGGTAACCATTTATTGAATCATTTCTTTTCCGAATATGTGTACTTGGATTATAAAGAACAAGATAAAAGGTATGTTCACCTAGCTAATTCAATAAATTTTCCTGAAAAACGATTACTATATAGCATAACTAACACTGGAATTCAAGATTATAAAGTTTAATTTTGACCTGTTATGTATTTAAAAATTGTTCCATTGAAAGATTTATAAAACCATTAACTATGTCCTTAGAATTTACATAATATATTTCATTTTCGATTTTTTGGTTAATCCATTTAATTAAGTTTCGAGCATAAAGAAGCTTTTTTTGTTTGAAAGGACTTGCACTTTGATCTAGTTTAATATGTAACTTAGAATATTTTCCAATGATGTTTCCAAAATCCATTCCTATAAGAAATAATTTCTGGGAAGAGGATAATAAAGTACGTAAAAAATAAAGTATTCTATCTCCATCTGTAAAACCCCCGGGATTTAGTACATTTGTCACAGGTTCAACTTGGGTTGTTCCAATAACATTTTGGAAAGAAATAATTTCGTCCTCAAAGAATTTAAGATTATCCATATTATCGCCATGAGCGTGAATAATAATGAAAGTAGGATAATTAAATTCATTTTTGGTAATTCCATCCAAATCTGTAAAGATTGCATCGATTTTGATCCCCTTTTCTCTTAATAGAATTGAGGCTCCATCCGCAGCTAAATTAATGAAATTTTCGAAAAAATAGACTCCTTTTTTCTTTATAATAAAATTAATAGTTTCTTCTAAAGATGGGCCACAACCATACACAAGAAGTCTATTTTTTGTTAAAATTTTATCTTTAAACGAATTTATAACACTATTCAAATTCCATTTTCGATTTTTCTTTAGTAAAATTAAGGATAGGTAATCTCGGGCGTCATTATCCTTTTTTACATCAAATTTAAAATCTTCTTTGATTTGAAGATACCAATCTTTAAATTCAGTAAAGAAATTTAGTTCTTCGATTAGCTTAGAATCCATACTTATTAGATTAATTAATTGAAAAAATCAATAATAAAATTTTAAATTATTACCTTAATTAATAAAAACATATTATTTAATTCAATATTATTAAAATTCATAAATTTATTAAAAAGGAGTAGGATAAAAATGGCAAAATGGTTTACTAAAACACATCAATGGTTTGATGATTCAACAAAAATGGTTGGAATTACTCCATATGCAGCAGAACAGCTTGGAGAGATTAGTTTTGTTGATGTAGAAGGCCTTGAAGGTGCGGAGCTTGAACAAGTAAAAATGGACGGAGATGAACCATCAAGCGATCCAATTGATTGCACTGTTGAGTCAAGTAAAGCTGTGGGGGATGTTTATTCACCCGTAAGTGGCAATGTGATAGAAGTTAATTCAGATTTGATGGATGAACCAGAAAAAATCAATGAAGATGCTTTTGCTGCTTGGTTATTTAAAATAGAACCATCAAATTGGGATGCTGAGAAAGGCAACTTATTAGATGAAGGAGCATATAATAATTTTATTGGATAATCAAAAAAAAATATTCTTTTTTTTCATTTTATTTTTTTCTTTTTTTTAGTTTGCATGAAAATATGTGAATGCTACCGTTACCTATATTTGGAGTTTAATGATAAATCCAATCTCAGGAATGGATACTTTATAGGCTAAAAAGTACTAATTAGAATAATCAGATTATTATAATTAAATTGAGAGGGTTCCCATTTTCACAGATAACATGTATTGGAGCAAAATGAAGGAGATAAAAATCATCCCTACACTAATTACTATTAATGAAATAGCCATTTTTTTATTATATACATATTTCGATGCCTGATATAATAAAACAAACCCCATCGAACTAAAAATTATCATCATTGATGCTACTACTCCTTCAATTATAAAACTCTCATGAACATCAGCATAAATGAATATAGGGTCTCCCGCAGAATTAGCTCCTAATGCAGGAGGATCTCGAACAAGTAAATATACAACACCTGTCTGCAGAACAAACAGAATTGCCAAGATACTTATCACACTTAAAGATCGCGATGGCATTGGAAGGGAAATCTTTGGAAGTTTCATTTTAGGGAAACCAATTTTGGGTTTCCTAAGTGAATTTCCAAAAATCCACGGTGTTCCACTTTTAATTTTTTCCAATACTGTTTCTGATCCGATAACTTCCTCTTTTTTTAATGTTTCTTTTTGCATAACCTATTGAATAAATATTAAATTAAATTTATTAAGTTTTTCAAAGATTATTTATTTAACTCTTATATTTTAACTTAACTTTCTTAATATGCGTATTAAAATATTCCAAACCTTCTTTACAGATTTAATCAGTAATCGTTCATCGGGTGAATGCGCACCTTCAATAGTAGGTCCAATTGAAATCATCTCCATTTGAGGAAATTTCTTTTTAAGAATTCCACATTCTAAACCAGCATGAATGGCTTTAATTTTTATGTCTTCATTATATAATTCAAAGTATGTCTCTTTACATTTTGCTAATAATCTGGATTGAAAATTTGGCGTCCATCCAGGGTAATCAGAATCTTTTTTAATAGTAATTTCTAATCCACTTATCTCTAATAGAGTCTTTGCTTTTTCCCATATTACATTTTTAAAATACTCACTTAGACTCCTTTGGCTTATTTTAATCTCGATATCTTTTTCTCCGGTTTTTATTGTTGCCAAATTAGATGATGTAAATACTAGATCTTTAATTTGCGGGTGCATCGAAATAGGGCCATTGGGCATTAAATATAAGATATCTAATACTTTTTCTTGAATTTTTGTCGATAGTATATTATAATTATCGTAATTTTCAAGTCTTTTTATTTTTAAAATTAAATTTGGTTCAATTCCATCAAAAATTACTTTTATCTGATTAAAAGTTTTCTTGATAAATGATAAAATCTCTGTGGATCTATTCTCTTCAACAAAAAAGATTGCATTTACTTCTCTAGGTATGGCATTAGTTCTATTACCACCGTCTATAGAACAAATATGAATTTGATATTTCTGATTTAACTCCCAAAGTAGTTGACCAACGATCTTTAAAGCATTACCTCTCCCTAAATGAATATCTACTCCAGAATGACCTCCTAATAACCCGGAGATAAATATATTGATAGGAATAAAGGATTCATTTGATTTATCTAAATGGATAGCATCCTTTTTAATTTCGATGATATGAACTAGACCGCCCGCACATCCTATAGTTACAGTATCATCATCTTCTGAATCAAGGTTTATAAGAAAATTTCCATCCAGAAAATCATTATCAACATTAAAAGCGCCTCGTAAACCTTGTTCTTCATCAATTGTAAAAAGTAAATCAAATCCCATAGTATCATATTCTAATTCTTTCTGATGTATTTTTCTCATTAGTGTTAACATATAACATATTCCTACACCATTGTCAGCACCCAAAGTTGTGCCTTTAGCTGTAAGCCACTTTTCATTCTCAATTTCCTCAATTTTAAGTTTTAATGGATCTTTTGAAAAATCATGAATCACAGATTCATTTTTTTCACAGACCATGTCCAAATGGCATTGCAGAATACAATTTTCTTTTTGACTTGTTTTGGATGGAATTTTGATTACTAAGTTTCCAACAGAATCCACTCTACTCATAAAACCTAATTTCTCTGATTCTTCTTTTATGAAGTTTCGAATTTTCGCTTCATGCTCAGAACATCGAGGTATTTTTGAAATTTTTTCGAAATACTCCCAAAATTCAGAAAGTTTACCTAAATCTTTTAAATTTAACAAATTTATCCCTTTCAATCAAAATTTATATATTCATTCCATTATAATTATTATAAATTAACACTAAATTCCTTATAACTTTATTTAAAGGCTTATCAAATGAGTTGGAAAGATCTATATTCAGAAGTCAAGAAGCGAAAAATGGAAGCATTAGATAAAAAAGAAGTAGTGCAAGCAGTTGAAAAACATGGCAAAATATTAGCTATTAGTGGAAGATATGAAAAACCTAAAAAAGTAATTGAACATATGTACGCATCATTAAAGAAAGTCATTAAAGAGAAAGAAATTATGAAAGAAGATCTCTCCCAATATGATGTAGTACTTATTGGATGTCCGGGAAGTGATATTCCATTCGCATCTCATCCAAAAGTGAGAGATTTTGTGCAAAATGGTGGATGGTTAATTACAACTGATTGGGCTCTACGTAGTATAATTGAAAATATCTTTCCAGGTTATATTCGTTGGAATCGAGCTAAAACTGCTGAGGCTGTTGTCGCTTGTCAAATTATTGATCCAAATCATCCCTTCTTAGATGGAGTATTGAGTGAAATTAAACAAAGCAAGTGGCAAAAGCAATCTGCTAAAGATACAAAAAAAAGTGAATTTCGCTGGTGGCTTGAAACTCGATCTTTTCCTATACAAATTATTAATCATCAATCCGTTAAGGTCCTAATTGGTTCATGGGAACTTCAAAATAAGTGGGGAGAATCCCCTGTCCTAGTAGAGTTTGATTATGGGAAAAGAGGTGGTCGGATTATTCATATGATTAGCCATACTCATTTACAGAAAGGTGGAGCAAAAGGAAAATATGCATCTGCTTTGATATTAACAAATATACTAGATGAAAGAATATCTCAAAAAATGGGAATTTCGCAAAAAACAACTGCTCAGTATGTCTCAGATTGGCAGTCCCCCCAACAACAGAATTATCAACCTCCCTTAGAAGAACAATGGGTTACACCACCTCAACAAAATGATTTCGTCACACCTACTACCGGAGGTATTGGATTGACTGAAACGACTCAAATTATAGAAGTAAATACTAATAGTCCAAATTTTTCATTTGTGAGTAAATGTATTTATTGTGGGTATGATTTTACAGAGAATAAGGGAAAAATTTTTACATGTCAAGCTTGCAATGCCATATATCATGAAAATTGTATTAATCTCCAAATAAATGAAGGAACATGTAAAAATTGTGGAAGAATACTACTATGGTAAAATCTACTTTTAAATTTAACTGAAACTAAGTTTTTTTCATTAATAATTAATTTCTTCTAGTATTAATTTCTCGTATTATCATTAATAATTAATTAAAGATGATTAATTTGGTAGATTTTAATCGAATATTTGAAGAAGTCGAAAATTTAGATAGAGAAAGAATTATGGAACTTATGAGAACATTAATTAATATTGACACTACAGTACCTCCAGGGAATTCATATAGGAAATATGTTGATACTATTTCACCTTATTTCAAAAATTTAGGATATAATCTTGAAGAAGTTATTGTCCCAGAAGAATTAATTAAACAGATACCCTATCCATTAGAAGGGCCGAGAATTAATCTTGTTGCTACAAAAGAATTCAACCAAGAGAAATATGTAACTTTCTGCGGACATATGGATGTTGTTCCGGCTTCAGAGGAAAGTAATGAAAAATGGAGATTCCCTCCATTTGAAGCCACAATGATTAAAAGTGGAAAAATCTATGGTCGTGGAGTTGGCGACAATAAAGGACCAATGATTTGCTTAATTCTTGCACTTCAAATATTAGATAAACTGAATATTACTCCCAAATACAACATTAGAGTTTTGAACTGTACTGATGAGGAGATAGGATTTTATCCAGGAATACGTTATTTAGCTGAACAAGGATATGTAAAAGGAACAGTTTTTTGTATAGATTATGCTATTGAACCAATGATTTTAATCGGTACTTCAGGAGATTTAAATATTGAAGTTAGAACAATAGGGAGAAGTTCTCACTCTGGTCTTAGTCTTTTAGGTGTGAATGCTTTAGAGGAAATGGTTCCAATATTAGTAGAACTTATTGAATTGAAAAAAAAAGTAGAATTACGCCAAAGTGAAGATATTCCGGGTTTTCCGGATCCTAAAACAAAAGAAAAACGGAATTTAGGACCATTATTTAACTTAGATGTGATAAAATCTGGTGAAAAAGCCAATATTATTCCTGATCTTTGCAAATTGGTAATTAATAGACGAATAATACCAGATGAATCTATTGAAGAAGTAAAAGAAGAAATCTCCGAAGCTATTGAAAGAGCTAAGACTAATAGTAAAGCTTTGGATGTAAAGACTACATTTAAATATTCTTATCCACCATTAAAAGTTGATATTAACAGCCCAGAAATTAAGAGGATCAAGAAGGTCATACAACTGGTACATAAAATTCCCGAAGAAAAAATACGTATTACAGGAATGAATCTTACTTTTGATGTAGGCTTTGTTGCCCAAATTTTAAATACCCAAGAAATCATTATTAGAGGAGTTGCTACTGCTGGTTCTAATACTCATGGAGTAAATGAGACAATAAGATTAAAAGATATTAAAAAATTTATAAAAGAAATTCTTATGTTTTTATGTGCCGATATTTAATTTAACGATAATAAAAGAATGAATAAATAAAAAAAAGAAAATATGATTACTTGGTCAGTTTTCAATTATTTCTATTGCCTCTTCAGGGCATTGAGTTTCGCACGCTCTACAACCTACGCAATCTTCCCTATTTTCCTCTATAACATTCACTTTACCTCCCTCAGGTTCATCAAAGCATTCCGAAGGGCAGACTTCATAGCATGTACCACATCCAGAGCATGCATCCATATCTATCTTTATGTCAAAAGACATTTTATTTTTAACTCCTTTTTGTTCTCATTTCGTATTTTATGATTCTTGATTATTTAATAATAATCCTAACTTTGATAATAATATAAAAAATATAAATTTCGTTTTTATTTACAAAATTTATCTACAATTTATTCTTTTAAAAAAGAAATTTAATTTTTACATTTAAAATGGAAAAAAAAATAAAAATTTTTTTAGGATTTAGTCCTCAGCTTCTTCTTCAGCAGCTAGTTCCTCTTCTAATTCTTCAAGTGGAACTGGTGCAGGCGTTGTTAACATACTATATCCAATCCAAATCGCAATAATTGAAATTAAAATTACTAATAGCCACATTGGTAAAACTACCATGAGTTCCCAACTCAAGATATCCAATCCAAAAAACCATCTAGATGTAAGATCAATTCCACCAGGAACACCTAAGATTGCTTCCACGTAGAGATCTACAACAGATCCTAATGTATAAATGATGGCGATTAATATTCCTACGATCATTACAATTGCGCCAATAATCTTATCTTTAGCCAAAGTTATAACCTCTTAGAATATACTATTTTTTTTTGTTTTGATAGTATTATTTCTATTTTTTGTTAAGCATGTAATTTATGCTTAATATGATTTTTTAAAAAATTATTAAATTAAAACCATTCGATCAAAACTGTTTGATCGAAACTCAAATATTATGAGGCTTCATGAATAGAAAATAGTAATCTATAATTATCATGAAAGTTATATTTATTAAGTGTCGATTTTATGACTAATGAAGCAGAATATGTACTTATCATTGGTTCAAGTAATATGGACTTAAATATATATTCTAAAAGATTTCCAAATCCAGGAGAAACAGTCACAGGGGGAGAGTTTAAGCAATATCTAGGGGGAAAAGGCGCAAATCAAGCAGTTGCTTCAGTTAGATCAGGATCTAAAACAATTTTCATAGGGAAGATCGGAACTGATTCATTTGGAGATCAAATGATTTCTCAACTGAGTGCCGAAGGTATAAACATTAATTATGTTATCAGGGATCCTCAAGAAACTAGTGGAGTGGCCTTTATACTGATTGATGAAAATGGTGAAAATATGATAAGTGTTGCACCTGGAGCTAACTTCAGGTTAAATGCAGATGAGATACGTTCTAATGCAGATATTATTAAAAATGCAAATTCTATTGTCGTTCAGATGGAAATCCCAATAGAAACGATACAAGAAATATTTACTTTAGCCTTAAAAGGAAGGAATTTTAAAATTCTAAATCCTGCACCCTTAAAACCTTTCCCACCTGATCTTTTAAAGATGGTTGATATCATTATTCCTAACGAAGTCGAGATTTTTAAATTGCATTCCTTTTTAGGTTTTCCAGAGTTAACAGAAAAAGGAAACCAGAAGATTATTCAAGCTTCAAGAGATATCTCTAGTTTAGGTGTACACTACATAATAACAACATTAGGCAAGAAGGGTTGTTTAATTTTTAATGGAAAGATTGATGAATATTTTCAAATCTCTGCTCCAATGGTAAAAGCTATTGATACTGTTGGTGCAGGAGATTGCTTTATCGGAGTTTTTGCAAGCATGTTAAATAAAGGGGAAAACATGTTAAATGCAGTAAAAATAGCAACGGTAGCAGCATCAATTGCAGTCACTAAAAAAGGAGCTCAAGCATCAATGCCATATTTTGAAGAAATCCAAAAGAAATTAAAATCTTTGAATTTTTATGATAAATGTGATGATTAAATAATATGAAAAAAGAAAATATTCTAGCTCAGAGAAGTACATTCTTAAGGAAAAACAATTCTCGAGAATTAAATATAATCATTGATAATAGTTATTTTCGAGATTTATTCTTAATTAATGGACCTTCTTTTATTACTGAGGGAATTTCAAGAACAGATTTCATAATCAATCCAGATGATTGTTATATGGTAATAAATGTTGGAAAAAAACCACTGGAAATACATTATAGTGAGGATATATCAAAACATAAAATAATTTATGATCCTTACAAATATGAATCTTCACAAAAGATAAATTTGAAACCAGACTTATTCCAGAAAAGGTACAATCTCCCCAAAGGATATATAGATACCCTACCAAAGTGGTATAGTTTTAAATTTACTTATAAAGATTATAATTTAATTTTCGTTCGACCAGAATTCGGACTTTCAATTCAAAAACATAAATACAGAAATGAGATCTGGGAAGTGTTGGAAGGTAAACCTATAATCATTTCTGGAAATACAGTATATTATTATGTTAAAAAAGGAATACGATTTCATAATCCCATAAATACTTATCATACTGTTATAAATCCCAATAAAGAAATTAATACATTTGTACTACTTAAAGAAAGTTGGAATGGAAATTTTGATGAATATGACATAACACGCGTTTTTAATCCAAATCATTATGGGTGACTAAATTGTTTTTTAGTAAAAGAATGAACCCCAATTATGCGATAAAATTTATAGATTTAACCAATTGATGAGATTTCTCCAAAACTGCATTTAAGACTTATAAGTTTTATGCTTTTTGCTAGATTTATCTCTCTTTTTAATAAAATTAAAATTAGATAGATTACTAAAAAGCTTACCGTAATAAATAGAATAGAAAAAAAAATTTCCGTAATATATTAAATGGAACAAGCAGATTGATTTAAAAATGGCTCCGAATGAAGAAGGAAATGAAGAAGAAGAAAAAAAATTAGAAGAAGAAGAAAATTTTGAAGAAATAGTTAAAGAAAGTGAAGAAGAAGAAATAGAATTAGAAGCAGAAACAGAAGGAGACTTGGATACTGAAGCAGAGTTAGATAGATTGCGTTTTAAATACAGAGGATATACTCTAGATGAGCTGAAAAAAATGAATATGGATCAATTTATACAATTATTACCTGCTCGAGCAAGACGTTCACTTAAACGGGGATTACCTCCAAGACAGAAGAAACTGCTTGAAAGGTTAAGAAGAGCATATAGAGCAAAGAAAAGAGGAAAAGACTTGCTTACTCGAACTCATGTGAGAGATATGATAATATTTCCTGAAATGGTAGGGTTAAAAATTGGAGTATATAATGGAAGAATTTTTGAATTGGTAGAAATAAAACCTGAAATGATCGGTCATTACCTAGGAGAATTTTCTTTAACACGTAAAAGAGTTCAGCATGGTTCACCTGGAATTGGAGCCACAAGGAGTTCCAAATATGTTCCATTGAAATAAAGACAATTAAATTGAGTTGATAATAAGTGCCTACTTGGGGTTATTCTTTTGTAGAACAAAAGTATGATGCTGATAGATTAGCAAAAGCATCGGGTCGCGATATAAGAATCAAACCAAAAAATGCAAGAGAAATATGCGCAGTAATAAAAGGAATGAAAGTAGATCAAGCTAAAACTTTTTTAGAAAAAGTAATTAGAATTGAACAATCAGTACCTTTTAGAAGGCATAAAAAAAAGGTTGCTCATAGAAAAGATTTAAAGCAGTTTAAATGGTATGCAGGAAGATATCCTCAAAAAGCAGCAGCAAGGATTTATGAAATTCTCACATCTGTTGAATCTAATGCAGAATATAAAGGTTTAGATATTGATCTCTGTAGAATTATTCATGCTGCTACACATAGAGGAAGAATTATCAAACGATATATTTCTCGTGCTCATGGACGAAGTAGTGCAAAATATAAACACCTTTCACATGTTGAAATAGTAATTTATGAATTCCCAAGTTAGACAAATTAATGATAAAAAATTGAGAGAAAATGAGTCCTCTAGTCAAAAATTTTATTGAACAAGGAATTAAATTGATGCAAATAAATGAATATTTACGTTCAGAGTTAGTTCGTGCAGGATTTGCAGGTGTGGAACTACAAAGAACTCCTTTAGGTGTGAGAATCACTTTAAAAACTTCCCGTCCAGGATTAGTAATTGGAAAGGGAGGAAAAAGAATTCAAGAAATTACAGACGTTCTTCAAGATCGATTCGGGTTGGAAATGCCTCAGATTGAAGTCGAAGAGGTCCAAGAACCGGATTTAGATGCCCAAATAATGGCAGAAAGGTTAGCGTATTCATTGGATCGAGGACGCCATTATCGTAGAGCAGGATATTACATACTAAGAAAAGTGATGGATGCTGGAGCACGTGGAGTAGAAATAATTGTGTCTGGTAAAGTAACTTCACAACGTGCTCGTACACAAATATTCAGAGCAGGAACTATGTCCAAATCTGGTCAACCTGCAGCTGCAGTTGATAAAGGTGTTGCTCAATGCATACAAAAATCAGGTGTATTAGGTGTTATCGTTAAGATAATGCGTGCTAACACTAAAATGGGAGATGACATCAAAATTAAGGATGATCTTTTAACCAAAGCCCAAGCTAAAGCTAAGATAGAATTAGCAAAAACACGAGCAGATTATGTGATTGAAGAAGAAGAAGGTTTGTTAAGTGAAGAAGATGCCAAATTAC
This sequence comes from Candidatus Thorarchaeota archaeon, assembly GCA_048883045.1. Taxonomy (GTDB): domain Archaea; phylum Asgardarchaeota; class Lokiarchaeia; order Sigyniarchaeales; family SOKP01; genus Loki-b32. The sequence continues at coordinate 22,074 of JBHLRA010000002.1, forward strand.
TTGATAGAGTGGATGAAGAAGAAATTTCTGAAATTTCAATAACAGAGAAAACTGAAGACGATCAAGAAGAAATTGAAGAATAATAGTTAAAACAAAGTAGTGATATGATATGGATATTCTAACAGCTAAAAAAATACGAGAAATGGATGAGAGAGAAAGAGAGAGGAATTTGCTTAGTTTAAGAGAAGAATTAATGATGTTATACTCAATGCAAACTGGTGGAGGACTTTCTGACAATTCAGCTAAAGCGAAATTATTAAAAAAGCAAATAGCGAGAATACTTACAGTAATAAGAGAAGAACAACAATGATAGATCCGCAATATATAATATATCATGACCTAATTGGTTTGAATGTATTTGCTAAAGATAATTCCAAGACTAAAAATAAAAAATTCTTAAATATAGGTAATGTTGTCGACGAAACAAGAAATATGTTAATTACGGAAAAAGATAATAAGATTAAAAAATATTGTAAAAAGGAATTTATATTTAGGTTTAAACTTCCAAATTACGAAAATGGTAAGGATAATTATTATATAGAAGTTCCCGGCAAAAAAATTGTTGGCCTCCCTTTGAATAGATTTAGAAGTTTAAAAAAGAAGAGAAGGTTAAGAAAATGAGTAGAAATATTGGTATACCTGGTATTATTCCTCCCAAAGTCAAAATGGAGGAATGCAATGACCAATCCTGTCCCTATCATGGTACCACAAGAATTAGAGGAAAAATAACCAAAGGAATTATAGTAAGTAAAAAGTCAAGAAATACAGTCATTATAAGACGAGATTATGTTCAATTTGTTAAGAAATATCAAAGATATGAGCGTCGTAATATGCGTTTAGCATGTCACTTGCCAAATTGTTTGAGTTATGACATTAAAATTGGAGATTTAGTACGAGTAGGTGAATCCCGAAAGATATCCAAAACTAAAGCATTTATTGTATTAGAAAAAATATCTGGCGGTGGAAAATAAATGGGAACTAGAAGAAAATTAGGCAGAAAAACTTATACTAAAGCTCGAACGAGTTACGGCTTATGTAATGGATCAAGAATCATTATTACAGATAATTCAGGAGCAAAAATAGCCCAGATTATTAATGTTGACGGTTTCAAGACAAGATTAAGGAGACTCCCTAAAGCTTCTGTTGGTAGTGTTTGTACCGTTACAATAAAAAAAGGAAAACCTGAATTACGAGGAAATATAGTAAAAGCAGTAATAGTTAGACAGAAAATGATTTATAGAAGATTAGATGGCACGAGACTTTGCTTTGAAGATAATGCAGGAGTCATAGTAACAAAAGAAGGAGACCCTAAAGCAACTGAGATAAGGGGTCCAATTGCCCGAGAAGCAGCGGAAATGTTTCCTAGATTAGCATCAATTTCTTCATTAATAATATAAAATGGGGGTCAAAAATGAAAGTAAAATCAAAACAACCGAGAAAACAGAGAAAAGCTCTTTATACATATAAAAACCATCATCGTTCTAAACTGCTTAGTACAAGGGTAGCAGATTTTCTTCGAGATGAATATGGAATAAAAAGACTTCCACTTAGAGTTGGCGATCAAGTAAGAGTATGTAGAGGTGAATTTAAAGATTTTGAAGGTGAAGTTATAGAGGTTACTAAAAATCAAAGATGTAAGATAAAAGAATGCACTTTTGAAAAGAGTGATGGAACACAATTTCACCCTACAATTCACATCGCAAACTTAGTAATTACAAAATTTACAAAAGAAAAGAAAATGGACCCTTGGCGTGCTAATATGATTGAACGTAAAGCCCTATATGGATTTTATGAAGAAGAATTAAAAGGCCCAAAAAAAGAAAAGGAGGTAGAAAAATAAAAAATGACACGTCATGGTAATCAAAAACGGTTGAAAAGGCTTAATACGCCTTCTTTCTTACAAATTAAGAGAAAACATGGAAAATTCTTTGTAAAACCTGCTCCCGGACCCCACGCCAGTAGATTTTGTTTATCACTTCTTCATATCGTAAGAGATTTACTCAATATAGTTGATACTCATAGAGAAGCTAAAAAATTAATTGGTTTAGGGTATTTTAAAGTTGATGGAAAAATAGTGAGAAACAAATCATTTCCTGTAGGATTAATGGATGTATTATCAATTGAGAAAATGAATAAGCACTTCAGAATATTACCAGATTCTCATCATGGTTTAATTTTGCATGAAATTCCCGAAGAAGAAAGTTTATTCAAATTATGCCGAATAAATAATAAAACCACAGTAAAAGGAGGTCATATTCAGCTAAATCTTCATGATGGAAGAAATATTTTAATAAAAGTTCAAGATCCTAGGAATCCTAAAGAAGATATATATAAGAGGATGGATGTTCTTAAAATCTCCATCCCTGAGCAAGAAGTCAATAAAATATTAAAATTTGAAGAAGATAATATCGCAATTATTATGTCTGGAAAAAATATTGGACAAATAGGAAAAATTATTACCATTCTAAAGCGGTTTGGTCCCAAAGCAAGTACGGTTTCTATTCAACATAATGGAGGTCATACAGAGACTCTATATGATTATACCTTTGTTATTGGAGAAGATAAATCTGAAATTGGATTACCTAATATAGAATAACAATAAAAAATACGAAATGAGAAAAAAATGTCTACTAAAGCAAAAAGAAGAATATCTAATGAACAAATAAAAAAATTTGAAGAAAATTGGAAAAATCCTATGAAAAAACCATATTTAGAAAAACTAGTCTTAAACATAGGAGTTGGAATTGGAGGAGAGGAATTAGAGAAAGCAGTAACAGTTTTGGAAACGATCACAGGTCAAAAAGCAATTAAAACACTTTCAAAAACAAATGTAAAAGAATTTAATTTGAGAAAAGGTCGTCCAATTGGGACAAAAATAACTATTCGGGCTCAAAATGCAGAGAAATTACTCAAAAAGTTATTAATAGTAAATAATAATAAAATTTTAAGAAAAAGTTTTGACAATTACGGAAATTTTGGTTTTGGAATTACTGAACACATATCTATTCCAGGTATTGAATATGATAACACAATTGGTATATGGGGACTAGATTGTGTGGGAAGAGTTGTAAGACCAGGTATGAGAGTAAAGTTTAGACGTAAAGCTCGTACCAAGGTTCCAAAACATCATTATGTATCTCGAGAAGAGACCCAATATTTTTTAAAACAAAAATTTGGAGTTGAAATTGTAGAAAAATTAGATTTAGAATATATATAAATAATTAAGGTGAAAAAAATCCCACAAGGCAAAAACTATGGTAAAGGACAGAGAGAGTGTAGAAGATGTCATACTCATAGAGGAATAATACGACGTTATGGATTATATATCTGTAGAAGATGCCTTTATGAAATTGGAAAAGAAATTGGATTTAAAAGATTTGAGTGAGAATTTAATAAGAATAAAAATGAAAAAATGAACAATTATGGTAAATACTATTGCTGATGCTTGTTGTGCACTCAAAAATGCAGAAAGAGCACGTAAAAAAGAAGTGATTATTAGTCCAGCTTCTAATATTCTTCAACAAATCCTTCGAATATTTCAGAGACATGCTTATATTGGAGAATTTGAAAGGTATGATGATGGACGTCAAGGAAAATTCAAAATTGCTTTATTAGGTAAAATTAATGAATGTGCTGGTTTAATGAGATTGAATTATAAAGTTTCACAATATGAGATGTTAGAAAGGAATATATTACCCGCCCCTGGTTTAGGAATTATTGTGTTAACAACAAATCAAGGAATAATGACAATGACTGATGCAGAAGAAAAGCATATTGGGGGTCATACATTGTGTTATATCTACTAAATTAATATGAGGTAATAATTAAATGGTAAAAATAGCATTTTTTCAAGAGGAATTGGAAATACCTAAAGGAGTAAAAGTTACCTTGGAAGGAGGACATCATATTCGAGTTAAAGGACCAAAGGGAGATATTATAAAAGACTTTTCACATGTAAGAGGTATAAAAGTATCAATTAAGGGGAATAAAATTGTTTTTTCAACCAATTTTCCTAAAAGTGGAACACTCGCCTTAATTAAAACTATCGTAAGCATTATTAATAATTTAATTGTTGGCGTTCAAACAAATTATAAATATTTTTCAAAAATTTGTTACTCACATTTTCCTTGTAATTGTGAAGTGAAAAGCGATAGAAATGAAATTCTTATTATTAATTTTTTAGGAGAGAGAGCCCCGAGAAAGGCTAAATATCCAGAGAGTGTGAATGTTGAACTAATAGGAGATGAAGTAATCTTTATAGGGCCAGATAAGGAAGCATTAGGACAAGCCGCTGCTAATGTTAAAAGAGCTTGTCGTATACGGAAAAAAGATCCACGAGTTTTTCAGGATGGAGTGTATCTATATAAAAAAATGCTTGGAGATGAAACTATCTGGGAAATAGCTTAAATTAAGGAGATTAAAAATGGTACAAGAGAAAAGATTAATGGAACTGCGGAAATTGATAAATAAAAAAAGACCTTCATTTAGACGAGTAGAATCGTGGAGATATAAGAGAGTAAAAGATTCATGGAGAAAAGCTAGAGGCATTGATTCACAAACTAGAAAGAAAACGAAAGCAGGCGTAAAATCTCCTAAAGTAGGATATAGAAATCCAAAAAAGGTCAGAGGTTTACATCCGTCAGGATTTGAGGAAGTAAGAGTCAGTACAATACAAGAAATAAAAGATTTAAATAAAAATCATCATGCAATTAAAATTTCTGGTAAATTAGGTGCTAAAAAACGCATTACTCTAATTGATTATTGTCAAAAAAGGGGTTTTAGAATATTAAATCTCGGGATATCACAAAAAGAAATTGAAAGTCTTGAAGCAATGGTAGAATCTCCAATTTCTGACATGGAAAGTGAAGAATTTCTTGATATTGATGATTTAGAAGATTCTTTGGGAGGTGAATAAAATAAATCTAAAACCACAGAGAAGGATGGCTGCTGATATTCTTAAATGCGGTGAGAATAGAGTATATTTTGATCCCTATTTAATTGAAGATATCTCACTTGCGATTACTCGCGAAGATATTCGTAATCTAATCAAACAGGGTGTCATTCAAAAAAAATATAAGAAAGGAATTTCCACACAGAGGAAAATTATAAGACACGAAAGAAAAAAGAAAGGGAGAGCTAGAGGTTTAGGAAAGAGAAAGGGAACTAAACTTGCAAGAACTCCAAAGAAAAGGGCATGGATTAGAAGAATTCGTCCAATTAGGCGAGAACTTAAAAAACTCAGAGATCGTAAATTAATTACCGTTAATAATTATCGAAAATTATATAAAAATGCTAAAGGTGGAATGTTTACTAGTGTAGCCCAATTAAATAGATACATTAAAGAGAAAGAATTAATAAGAAGAGGTCGCTAAGAAATGGCAAAAGGTCCAAGATATAAAAGATCACATCGACGACGAAATGAAGGTAAAACTGATTATCATAAAAGATTAAAACTTTTAAAATCAAGAAAATTAAGAGTAGTCATACGGGCTTCAAATGACCATATGAGAGTTCAAATTGTCCAATCTAAACTAGGAGGAGATAGTATCTTAGTTTCTGCTTTTTCAAAGGAATTAATTTCAAAATACGGTTGGAGTGCTAATAGTGGAAATGTTCCAGCTGCTTATTTAACTGGATATTTAGCAGGATTAAGAGCAAAAAAGAAAAAAATTCAAGATGCTATTTTTGATTTAGGTATTTTTTACCATAAAAATCGAATACTGGCGGCATGCAAAGGAATAGTAGATGCAGGAATAAATATTCCTTATCGTGAAGAATTTTTTCCTGAAAGCTTGGAAGATAGAATAAAGGGTACTCATATTGAGAATTATGCAAAAGAATTAAAATCTGATGAACCGGAAAAGTATGAACAAATATTCTCAGGTTATTTAGGAAGACAAAAATTAAATCCAATGAAAATAGGACAAATGTTTTCAGATTCAAAGAAACAGATCGAAAATAAAACTTAAAAAGTTGAGAAAAAATGAGTCGACTAAGAAATATGGATGAAGAATGGATCCCAAAAACCAAGTTGGGTGAACTAGTTCAACAAGGATTAATAACATTAGAAAAAATATATCAAAATAATTTAGTAGTAAAAGAAAAAGAAATAATTAATATTCTACTCCCTCAACTACAAGAGTCTGTAACCGATATAAAAATGGTTCAACAGATGACTGCGAGTGGACAACGTTCAAAATTCAAAGCAGTCGTACTTGTGGGAGCAGATGGATTCATTGGAGTTGGTTCAGCTAAGAGTCGTGAGGTTGGCCCTGCTATTAGAAAGGCAATTGATAAAGCAAAACTTTCAGTTATCCCAGTTTTAAGAGGATGTGGAAGTAAAGAATGTGGGTGTGGAGGAACGCATAGCATCCCATTTAAAATTAAAGGAAAATGTGGTTCAGTTAGAATTCAGCTTATTCCCGCTCCAGTTGGTGTCGGATTAGCTTGTGCTGATAAAGTAAAACCAGTTTTAAGATTATGTGGGATTGAGGATATTTGGAGTAAGACTTTTGGTGATACAAGAACAAGTGAAAATTTGGTAAAAGCCACGTTTGATGCTCTAAAACAAGCTCATAAATTTAATTTTAATATATAAAAAAAGAGTGGTGCTTAATGTCTATGTCAAAAAAGAAATCGAAATTAAAACTAACAGAATTCACATCAAAATTGTATTTCGCTGTTCGTATTAGAGGAGCTCCTGGTATGAAAGGCAAAATCCTAGATACTTTAAAGATGCTTAGAATGCATAAAGTAAATCATGGTATACTTGTATGGGGTTCTCCCTCATATAAAGGAATGCTAGTAAAATGTAAAGACTATATTGCCTATGGAGAAATTGATGAAAAAACATTGATTCGATTATTACGTGTAAGAGGTAAAGTAGAAGGAAATAAGGCACTAACAGAAGAGCATATTAAGAATTTAACCAATTATAAGAATTTTAGAGAATTAGCAAAAGCCTTACTAAGCGGTGAAATACAGTATCGAGAGAAAGATATTTACAAAATAAAACCTGTATTCCGATTACATCCCCCAAGAAAAGGACATCGAGGATCAATTAAAAAACATTATAATGAAGGTGGAACCCTTGGTAATATTGGGCCATATATCAATGAATTAATTCATAAAATGCTTTAATAGATAGGTGAAGAATCATTACAAGAAATTTTCCTAAAAAAGTTAGAAAAATGAGAGGTAGGCGTACTCATGGATATGGGAGAGTAGGTCAACATAGAAAAACTGGACAGCGGGCAGGTAAAGGTAAAACTACTCAATGGAAAAAAAGTAAAAAAAGTTATTATTTAAAACAAAAAGAACTCGGGTTTCCTGACCCAGATTGGGATATTGGGAAAAGAGGTTTTAAAAGACCTCAGGATTTAATTAGAATTTATCAAGTAAACACAATTAATGTTAAGGATCTAGATCAAAAAATCGATGATTTTGTTCTTAATAATAAAGCAACAAAATCTGGAAATACCTATAATATAAACTTGAATGAAAGTAATATTCAAAAAGTCCTGGGAAAAGGAGAGATTAATAAAGTAATTAACATAATCGTAAATAAAGCTTCTCAAAAAGCTATTGAAAAAATCGAAGGTGCTGGTGGTAGAATTACATTATTATCTCAAACTAAGTAGATTGTTTTTAATCATAATCGTTCCCCTTTTTTAATTTTTGAAGTATAAAATATACTTAAGAGATTTTGAGATGGATAATGAATATTCTGATAACTTGGATGTTGAAGAAACTGAAACAGAGAAAAAGAAAAACAAATGTTTATTAATTTGCATTATATTAATTCTGATAATGATGCTACCATCAACAATTGCTTTTTTAGCTATTTTTTGATTGTTATACAATTTTTAATCGAGCATCTTATATATTAATTGGATTAATCCTGGTAATATGAAAATAAATCCAAGTGTATTTCCAACAATATGTACAATAGTGAATAATAAACCAGTAAGAAAATACGGAATAAATTCGGTAATTCTCCCAAAATACATAAGAACATCCACTAATGCAGCAGAAATCTGAAAACTTGTAGTAATTAATGCTCCAAAAATACCAAATATTGCCATAAATGTAATTTGGTATAAATCCTCTTTAGTTTTAAATGATGTTTTTTTCTGTAAAATATTCTGAACTAAAGCCCCCATCAATCCAGTCAGAGTATAGTGTACTACTTGGAAAGCTAAAAGTGGTAGAGGAGAAGCACCTAAAGGATTAAAAAAGCAAAAAATAAATGAACTTAGAAATCCAATTATCATTCCATCTCTTTTCCCTAAAATAAAACCAGATAAAAAAATTGCGAGTGTAAATAGCTCAATATTTGGAATACTTGCAAGCAAATACCCTAAAACTATTGCTAAAGCTGTAAAGGTGCTAATTAAGACAATTCGAAAAGTTCTTCTTTCAAGCCAGGTTGAATGGTTAGCTCTTTCTTGATTAAGATCGCTTACATCAATAGTTTCACTTGATTTTTCCAATTCTGATTTTATCTCCACTTTTATTCGCAACTAAATTCTACGTTTTTATTATATTCTTATAAGTTATGAGACAATTTAAATATGTAGGTCAACTTTCCTACTCTTCATTTGTTAAGTGTAAGAAGCTTTTTCTCTTCAAATATTAAGATTAGATAAACTTAATAATTTTTTAGAACTTTTTATTTTAGGAATTAGTAATCTAAATGGCTATAAAAGATGGAAGACATTATATTGATTAAGAAACAAATTGATTGTGGAAGGGAAACTGCTTTTAGCATGTTTACAAACAATGAACTTCTAGAAAGTTGGCTAACAGTTAAAGCAGAAGTAGATCCTAAATTGGGAGGGAAGTATGAACTTTTTTGGGTACCCGAACATAGAGAGAGTAATAGCACGATTGGATGCAAAATTACTGGAATAGAACAGGATAGATATATTTCATTTGATTGGAAAGGACCCGTCGATTTTGAATCTTTTATGAATTTCGCTGATCCTCTTACACATGTTATTGTATTTTTTTCCCAGAATGATTCTGATTTAAATAAGACTAATATTCATTTATTCCATACAGGGTGGAGAAAAGATCCTGAATGGCAAAAAGCTCGAGATTATTTTGAAAAAGCATGGTCAAAAGCTTTAGAAGTATTAAAAGAAAAAATTAAATAAAAGGAAATACCCTGAGTTTATTCTACTTTTTCAATCTCTTCCCTTTCAAGTGGAACTTCCTCTCTTTGTCCTTTTATTCCTAAATCAGTAAAAAATTTCTTAGATGCACTAAAAGTTTTTAGGTTTCAAAATTAACATAAAAATTGCTCACCCTTTCTAAACTCATTTCCTTAAGTGTAAAAGCTTGGAGTTCAGTAGGCTAAGTTTCCATATCTTTAAATTGGATCTTTCCTTATTAAAATCTATAAAGAGAAGGACTGAACAAGTTATCCTAGTCCTCTCCAAATTTTAGTATAAAAATAATTAAAAAACTAATAAAAAATAATGAAAAACAGTAAAAAGGTATTTTATATCATCATTATTCTAATTTTTATTCAATTTTTCTATTCAAGTTCCATTTCTATTGTTAGAGCTGAAGAAACTATTCCGAGTTCATATTATCAGAATCTTAATTTCAATAATACGTATGTGTATGAAGTTTCTCATTTTGGGGGAGCAGTGGGTTGGTATAATTTTACACCATGGCCTGGAGATTCTTTTGAAGGTAAATGGAATACCAGTATTGGTGGTCAGATAGTCATTAACTTTACAGGTTTTTATAATAAGGATTTAAATGATTGGGGTAATATTTTTGATGATCCAATACCATGGTTTGATATTGGTATTCTTAAAAATAACTCTGGTATTTTGGAGGTTAATTTTACATTAAGTAATAGATCAAACAGTGAAATAGCAAGAGCATTAACATTGGGTTATAATTCTTTTCAACCCGGATTTTTAATACCGAACAATATAACAGAAGTAAAAAATCTAGCTATAGAACAGTCAGATCCAGGTGGAGCATGGGATATAGTAGGAGATATTAATGTAAGAGAATCCGATGAATTACTTTATATTAGCTTTGAACAAGTTGGAGGCGGGCAGGTAACTTATTTAGTATATAACAGAACAACAGGATTCTTGGTGTGGGCGAGAACTAGTATAGGAGGATATCTTCTTGAAATAAAGTCATTAAACTTCATTTTCAATTACTCAAATCCACAACAGAATAATATATTCTTGAAAATTTTGCCATACATAGTTATTGCATCAATTAGTGTAATTGCAATAACAGGATCAATATTGTATTCGAGATTTAATATTAAATTCAAGAAATTCAATAAATATATCTTGATTGCTATTCTTGCTACTGCGAGTTTTACTTCATTTTTCGTATTTACTTCAAGTATAGAGGTACCTGAAGTAAATCAACCTTTAAGAGAAGTTCAAGATATAACATTAATTATTGATTACGGAAATGGAACAATAAACACATGGGAAGAGTTTGAGTTAATTGATTACAATACAACTGCTTTTGATGCTTTAATCAAATGGGCTTCTGTAGAAATTACAGATTATGGAGATATGGGAATAATTGTCGAAAGTATTAAAGGAAGAGAAGGCAATTGGCTTTATACTGTTAATGATGAATTACCTGGAGTATCAGCAAATAAATATAACTTAAAGAATGGAGATACAGTTAAATGGATTTTTAGTTAAAATTTTTTTTCCTTCTATTTTCTATTTCAAGAAAACTATGAAGATTTTCTAATAAGTCATATCTTTAGTTTCAATTTTCTTTAAAACAGGCTCCATTTCTCTAAAAGATTTTCTAATCTTATGAAAATAATAGCCCAATTTATATCCTTTTTTACAGTTGGTAAATAACATAAAATTATTGTCAGCGGAGCCAACTAAAATTATAGTATAACCTTTATTTCCTCTAATAACTATGTCTCTTAATTCACCTTGTTGCAATCCTTGGCTAATTTTTTCCCCTAAGGAAATTAGAGTAGCAGGACTAGCACTATAAATGTCCCATACAACATCAGCAGTTTCAGAACTTGCAATTCTTAATCCCGTTTTTGAAACGACCGCAGTTCCTTCCAAATCGGTTGAAGCTTCTAATCTCTCTAAAGAACGCATTAATTCGTCGAGGATATCTTGGCTGATGTCAATTTCAGAATCATTAGCTTTTTCCAATTTAAACACCTCTGTTAAGATAATATTAATTTATGAGCATTTAAATGTTTTTTAGTTGAAAACTTCTTAATTCTTTAAGAACTACGGGGTCTCCTTTCTTTACTTCTTTCTCTTTCTCTTTAATACCCACAATAACGGCACCTTTAGTACCAAATGTGCTTAAAATTTTTGAATAAGGAGGTTCTAATTCTTTACCAACAATCTTTTTCGCTCCAGTTGCACTTTGTGCTAATCCAGAGCAGACAATTCCTTGAGGATGGTTCGGATTTTTGATAGTTCCTTTTTTTGTTTTATATTTATAAAAGAGAGGTGGATTTTTATAGATCTTCAATAATTCTGCTGATCCTAATATCCTTAAGGTAGTTGGAGGTAAATCTAATCGACTTAGCAACATAATAGTCCTTTTTTTCCTTATTAAAACTTTTTCTTTGAATATTATTATCGCGTTAAATCCTCTGACTGTATTTGAAACTGTCGTTTGAATTTTTTTTCTATCTAATTCATAATATGGATAGATATTACCACTTGTTGTTACCATTCCAATTGTAATATGAACTTGCGTTCCAAAACTAATTTTGGGTTTGAATAACTCATTATTAAGAACTTTCACCTCTATTATATTGCAATACTCAAAAGCATCAGGATTATTTGTTGCATAACAACCTCGAAAGATTTTTTTCGAATCTAAACCTTTTATATTAATACCAATTCTGGCACCGGCTTCTGCAATTTCAACATTTTGGTGGAAGATTTGAATGTTTTTTACCTTTCCAGAACTATTTATTGGTAATATTTCTAAATTTTGATTTAATTTAAGTGTTCCATTTAAAATTGTACCTGTTAATATCACACCTATACCCTTTATAGGGAAATGATGATCAATAGGAATTATAATATCTCCTTCACTATGTCTCTCAATTTTTAAAGAATTTATCATTTCTAATATCCCACTTTTTAACTCTTCAAAACCTGTTCCGTTTTTTGCAGAAACAGCAAAAACTGGAACATCGTAACCAAAAGAAGTTGAGTTAAAAAAATCCCTAGTTTTACTTATTTCTACTTCAAGCTTACCAGTAAAAAGATCGATTTTATTAAGGACAACAATGATTTTATCAATCTTAAGTGATTCAATCATGATAAGATGCTCTCCAGTTTGAATTTGAGGTCCTTTATTAATATCTATAACTAGTAAAGCGCAGTCAATAATTTCTACTGATGAGGCACTAATTCTTATTAGATCTGCATGACCAGGGCCATCTACTAAGGTGACAAGAAACTTATCTAAGATAAAACTTGTAAAACCTAAATCAATAGTTATCCCTCTTTCCTGACTTTGGGGATGAGCATCAATACCTGCTGTTGAAATTATTTCACTGATCACTCTTGCTATAGCAGTCTTCCCAGAGTCGATATGTCCGAATAATCCGATATGTATTGGGATTTTATTTTCCATTTCCATCTCTAATTACATTAAAAATGAAATAAATTTATAGCTTTTTATTGAATTTGATTAAAAACTAAATTTATTATTAGGAATTTTAAAAATTGGACTCCTTTAATGTTAAGTATAAATCGAATTGAAAATAGCAAATGAGTTAAAATACATTTCTTTTAATTAAAATCTTTGATATTTTCATGAAACAAATACAAGAAGAAATACAAATACCATCTACAAAAACAAGAATAGTTTATCTGGATAAATTACGTATATTTTTAACGATTTTAGTTATTCTTCACCACGCGGCTATTGCTTACGGTGGAAGTGGTGGTTGGGTAATAAGAGAAATGGCTTCTGATCCCATCAGTCCCATCATTTTTACTTTATTTAATGCTATTAATCAATCATTCTTTATGTCAGCTTTCTTTCTGTTAGCTGGGTATTTCACTCCTCGATCCTATGAAGAAAAGGGGGCACTCAAATATCTCAAAGATCGGTTGATCCGTTTAGGGATTCCTTTAGTTATTTTAATCATTATAATCCGACCGATTAATCTTTACATCTTACTGAATTTTGCAGTAGATAGCACGGAGAGTTGGTCTTTACTCGAAGTCTTACAGTACCAATATACAAATTTTACTCTCAATTTCGGGCATCTTTGGTTTTTATTGGTTTTATTGATTTTTGCTGGAGGTTATGTACTATTTCGAGTGTTTACAGATAGATATTTCCCACAAAAATCTATTCATATATTTCGAGATAAATTTCCTCCTAATAGGGTAATAATTATCTCTATAGGGCTTCTTTCATTTCTAAATTTCTTGGTTCGGCTATATTTTCCAGTAGATACATGGTACTTTTTTGTTCAATTCGCCCATATTATTCATTATATATTTTCCTTTTACTGTGGCGTATTAGCTTATAGAGGGGATTGGTTTAGCCGGATATCCAGTTCACATGCCCGAAAGTGGGGGATCATATCTCTTATTATGATTATTATTGCACCGATCATTTTATTGTTAGGAGGTGCATTAGAAAATGGAAATTATGATGTTTTTAAAGGAGGATTTACGTGGCAAGCCTTAACATACACCATCTGGGAATCAATTCTTTTGATAGGGATTCCAATTTGGCTTATATATAAATTTCGTAAACAAACTGCTCATCACGGACGTTTATATAAAAGCCTAGCTGCTAATGTGTTTACTGTTTACATAATACACCAACCAGTCCTTATCGCTCTTAATGTGGCTTTTTTATCTATAGCTGTCCCAACTGTAGTGAAATTTATCTTTGTTTCTCTAATTGCGGTACTTCTTTGCTTTATTCTTAGTCATTTCATCTTCCGCAAAATTCCCTATGCAAAACACGTCCTTGGTTAGAAATGAGTACATTTGAATAATTATTTTAAGGAAAAAATGGCATCAATTAGGCAGTTTTTAAAGGATTTTTTATAAAAGACAAAAAAATGATTTATTCACATAATAATTCTTTTAAATATTGGACTCTAATAGTCTTATAATCAAAGGTTTATTTTTCTTAAATATAGAAGATTAATACATCTTTTTAAAAGGTAAAAATATGAGCCCAAAGTTTTGTCCTTACTGTGGTAATCCAGTTAAAGAATCAGATAAGTTCTGTATCATATGTGGTAAACCTTTACTCACAGATATCCCTAAAACAGCAAAAAAAATAGAAACAAAAGAAGAACCTAAAAAAGAGGAAGAAGTTAAGCGTGAAGAGAAACTAGAAGAAGAGAGAGTGAAAGAATGGGAACGCAAGGATGAAATACAAGATATGGAGGAGCAAGATAAAGAAAAAAAGAAATCCACAAAAGCCAAAGATAAAGGAGAAATCAAACCTCTCCCAGAAGAAGTTAAAGAACAAATGGTATACTATATTGAATATAACGACATTCAATTAAATAAAAAAGTTCTTGCTGATAAATTAACTGAGATTTCAAAATCGACGAAAGATGAAAGGTATGACTATGATATGGAATATAAAAAAGAAGTTAACTTCAAACTAGAGGCAATTAAGACATTAATAAGTGAATTGAAGCAAAAAGAAAGTGTAATTAAACAGAATTTAGAGGAACCTTTTATTGTTCAAAGGATTCAAGATGATATTGATAAAAAAGTATTTCAACTTGAAAATTTAGCAAGAGAACATAAATTACATAAAGTCGATAAAGAAACTTTTGAAAAACTAAGGGAAAAATACAAGCGAGAAAAAACTGAGTTAGAGGATGAGAGAGAAGATTTAATTGAAGGAATGAAATTATGGATTCAAGATTTAAAATTAGAAAAAGTAGAAATCTCCAGCGAAAGAAAGCTTAGTAAAGGAAGATTTCATGCAAAAGAGATCACTGAAGATGAATATAAAGAGAAAGATAAAGAATTTGACCTTAGATTGAAAAAAATTAATACAAAAATTTCTACATTAGAACAATTAATAAAGTAGAATTAATTGTAAAACTATTTTTATTAAGAAATATTTAAAGATCCGATAAATATGAGGAATAAAATAATTGCTATAATTATTATGTTAATAGGATTGTCACTCCTTTCAATTGGTCTTATTCAAGGACAATATAATTTAATTAACACTCTTTATGAACGAATGATCTTAATTCCTTAATAATCCCATTTTCCCTTTTTAACGGAAAGTGAATTATCTAAAAATCCTTTTTTCTGAAATATCTTTTCTTGGGATTTTTTATACTTATTGGATTGATTATAGTGGATTTTGCATAAATAAACCTTATGGCGTGAATTCTTAACGAATTTTAAACCCGCTTTTTCAATATATTTATCCCAGCTATTTTCTGATAGTGATCGGATGGCCACTTCACTACAACCCTTTATTGAGCACTTTCTTTTATTAGCGGATCCACCTAGTTCTCCTTTATCTCTAAGCTCTTTCGGGAGTTTCACTGAAATACACTTGCTAAAAATTTTATTATAATAAAATATTATGTTTTTTAAATAATTACTATCTTAAAATTTTTGCTAGAACAAATGGACACTGCTAGCTTGATTTTTAATGAAGATTTAATTAAGAAGGCTTTAATTTCTTGTGATTCACCTCAAAGAATTTCTATTAAGGATGATTTCTTTACAAGTTCAGCAGTTTTGTTTTCAATAATTCCATATAAAAATAAACCCTATGAATTGATTTTAATTCATAGATCAGATAAAGGTACACGACATAAAGGTGAAATGTCCTTCCCTGGAGGAAAATTTGATGTTCAATTGGATGGATCATTACAAGATACAGCCTTAAGAGAAACTGAGGAAGAAATTGGTGTACCTCGTGAAAAAGTCAAAATTTTAGGATGTCTTAATGATTTTCCAACTATGACAAGATATATAATCACTCCTTTTGTGGGGATTATCGATAAAAATCAAAAATTAATAAAAGATGATAGGGAAGTACAAGAAATCGTGAAAATTCCAATTGACTTTTTCACAAGTAAGATAAATTTTAGAGAACAAGCCGTTGATATCAATGGAAATAAATTTCCAATCTTCTATTTTAATTATATCAAAAAAGAAAACGGAAAAGTTTTTACAGTGTGGGGTGCAACGGGCTATTTGATTTGTTATTTTATTGAGAAAGTATATGGTTATAATCTTTCAGAACTAAATTTAAAAAGATTTAAACTTGATGAGATAAAGAAAATTAAGGAATATATTAAATATAGGGACCAAATTACTAATAAATTTTGAAATTTTAATAATATATTCTATTTGATTTTTACTAATTTAGAAATATAATCAGGACAATTTCTACAGTTTGGAATTTTACATAGGAATTCTATTTTAGGTAATTCACAGGATGGAAAGAATGGGCATTCTATTAAATGTATATCAATTACCAAATTAGAATTGCTTATCATATAATTTCACTTTTGTTAATTTAATTAAAAAAAAATAACAGTTAATTCTTTATAAAGAGAAAAACAGTCCAGATTTTTAGTAAAACGTTAATCAAATTACTTTTATTTTAAATAAGAGCTAGTTTTAAAACTTATAATATCTACACAATAAATACAAACACAACATAAGTTAAATTTAAAATTAAATTAATAAAACTATTATGATATACAGAAAAATGGGCTCCCTTGGATGGGAAGTGTCAGTTCTAGGATTTGGTGCTATGCGACTTCCTATGATTGATCAAACCACTGTTGATGAAGAAGAAGCAATTAAAATGATTCGTTATGCCATTGATAATGGAGTAAATTATGTAGATACAGCATATCCTTATCATAATGGTCAAAGTGAAGTAATTGTAGGGAAAGCACTCCAAGATGGTTATCGTGAGAAAATCCACCTTACGACAAAATTGCCAATGTGGTTAGTCAAGAAAAGAGAGGATTTTGATAAAATTCTTAATGAACAGATTGAAAGATTACAAACTAACCCCGATATTTATCTCTTCCATGGTTTAAATAAAAATCGACTAGATAAAATTAAAAAACTTAATTTAATTGAAAAAATGGAGGAAGCAAGAGAGAAGGGATTAATTAAGTATATCGGGTTTTCCTTTCATGATAGTTTTGAGGTTTTTAAAGAAATAATCGATTATTATAGATGGGATTGTTGTCAAATTCAATATAATTATCTTGATGTCGATTACCAAGCAGGTACTAAGGGAGTTAAATATGCTGGAAAGAAAAAAATTGCATTAATAATCATGGAACCTATTCGGGGTGGTAAGTTAGCTATTCCAGAGAAAAAATTGGATACCAAACCAGAAATTAAAAAAATTTTAGATAAATCAAAAATTAAAAGGTCTATGGCTGATTGGGCTTTACAATTCGTATGGAACCACTCAGAAGTGTCAGTAGTGTTAAGCGGAATGAGTACTATGCAACAAGTTAAAGAAAATATTGAATCAGCTAAAAAATCTGTAAATAATAATTTATCTGAAGAGGAATTGCACACTATTTTTGAATTACGTGAGGCTTATGATAAATATAATCTTGTGCCTTGTACTAGTTGTAGATATTGCCTCCCCTGTCCGCAAGGAGTTTCCATACCTTGGGTTTTTAGATTTTTGAATGACCTAGGATATTGGGGTGAAGGGCAAAAAGCTAGAATTTCTTTCTTTTATGATAGGATGGCAAAAACGAAAGAAGCTTTAGAAGAAGGATTATCTAAAGGAGATGAAGTTGATGGAGCAGCAAGTTTATGTATTCAGTGTGGAGAATGCCTTGAGAAATGTCCACAACAAATAGATATTCCTGATATTATGGAGAAAGCTAATGCCATTTTTGAAGAAGGGAAAAAAGTGTCAGATTTTTTTTAAATTATTTTCTTTATTCATTTGCTTTAGATAATATAACCAAAAACTTCTTTTAAAAAGATAGATAATTTGAATTAAAAATAATTATTAATTGTGGCCCTTGACGGTCGGAGTGGTCTCTGACGCTGGGCTTCAAACCCAGTTATCCTGCGGAGGGATAGGGGTTCGATTCCCCTCGAGGGCCGCCATTAAATTAAACTTAGAGCCTTTTTGTGGTTTCAATGGTTGATTTTAATAAAATTATTGAATTTTTTGAAAGTTTAGATATTCCTAAAAATATGCTTAGAAGAGGGCAACTAGTTTTAAATGAATTCTTAAATCCAATAAAAATCTTATTTGAACAGAGATCTGTACCTGATAAACCTTGGACTGATGAACAAATCGATTTCTTACTCCAAACTCTTTCAAACATGGATACAGATAAAGATAGCAATGCTGCTAGAGTAGGTGAAAGAGAAGCAAGGATCGCTTCAAAATTGCATTTAAAAACTTCAGCAGGCTTTTGTCATGGTGTGGGAAGAAGCGGATTTTTAACCGCTCCTCAACCAAAAGCTCCTGGTGGATCAATAATGTATGAACTTTCTAATTATTTAGCTCGAAACATTTTGAGAAATACGGGATTGCCAAACATTAAAGACGCGATAGTGGTACCTTTATGTACTGGAATGTCTTTATCCTTATCATTAGGTGCTTTAAAACCAAATTTAACTAAAAATAATTTGAAATTTAAACGAACAGTCTTAGTTCCTCAAATTGATCATAAATCTCTTTTAAAATCGATTGATTTTATGGGTTTTAATGCCAAAATTATCCCAGGACAAATTTTTGGGGATGCGGTCAAGATACCGATTGATGATATAAAAAACAGTTTTGATGATGACTGCTTCGCTATTATCTCAGTTACTAGTTTTTTTCCCCCTCGTGAACACGATAATATTAAAGAAATTAGTAAATTTGCTAAAGAAAATGATCTTGTTCACATTGTCATAAACGCCTATGGTGTTCAAAGCCCAGAATGGATGAAATTAATTCGAGCGGCTATTGATGCGGGTAGAGTAGATGTTATAATTCAATCAACAGATAAAAATTTTCTTACACCAGTTGGTGGAGCTGTAATTGCATCACCATTAAAAGAAAATATAACAAAAATTAGCCAAACGTATGCAGGACGTGCCTCAGCCACTCCAGTGGTTAACTTCTTGATTTCAATGCTGTCAATTGGAATAAATGGGTATCAAAAATTAATCACAGAACAACAACAAAATCGTCAAATACTTGAACAGAAACTAAGAGAAATTGGCGAAAAAATAAATGAGAGAATTCTTGATATATATAATCCAGTTGCTGTAGCCTTATCTTTACAAAATTTGAAGCAAGAACAATTATATGCCCTTGGTGGAGCATTATATAACTTGAGAGTTACGGGACCGAGAGTATATAATCCAAAAGAAAATGCATTCGGAACCTGCTGTAACTATTATCCAACCCCTTATATTGTAATGAATGCTGCAATTGGAGCATTAGAAAAAGATATCATCTCTGCTGTCGAGAGATTTGAAAAAGCATATCACCAAATAGTATAATAATAAATTTAACACAAATCTTTCGATATTCTATTTGAAAAGAAATAAAAATAAATAAAAACTAGAAGTTCTATATTAAAATAAGACTTATTCGATCAATACTAAGTCGCCAGAAAGGGATTCATAATGGAAAATCGGTTATTAGACCAATTTAATAATGTTATTATTTCTCAATGGCTTTTTAAACAAATAGAAGAACCATATGGTCCTTTATTACCTCGAGAGTTGTTTGAAATTGCTTATCACACGTGTAATTCTGTAACTATGAGAAATATTTATATAAAACAATCCTCAAGTGAAGATCAAGGAGGTTCTAAAGCAGTATTATATTCAAATGCTAAAAAATTTATAGCAATAGAGAGTTTGGAAAATTTTTTGAAAATTACTAAATATTTTAGCGAAGGAACAACTGGAGATAAAGTTATAACAGAAATTCAACCTATACTTCAAAAAAGAAAAGCAAACTTTGCCTCAAAGGATGCAGACACGAAAACTCAAATTTTAAAAAGTATTTTAGTTGAGAGAAAACTCGATGAATGCGCGAATTTAGTATTACTTAAAGGTATAAATAGAAAAATATATTTTGCTATTGGGGATGCCAGAGAATCAGCAGCTGTCGTCCCAATTTTTATGGAAGCTGAAGGTGCTAGTCTAGTTCAGCTCGCGTTAAATAAATGGATGGAAACTGCTCAAAGATTAGAACAGGAACACACTTTTCCTGATAATCTTGTTCCTGGTCTTCTTAAAAATCTCACCCAAATAAAAAAATGGCTTCTTGAATTAATTAGTTCATTTCTAGATAAATAAGAAATAATTCATTTTCATCATTTAAAGCGATATTATCTCAGTATATATAAAAAGACGTAAAATAGATGTTTCACGATCAAATAAAAAACTAAAATGGGCCATCGGGGATTTGAACCCCGGATCTCAGGTTTTTACTATATATGGACATATTTTTCCATACTTCTTGTCTGTCCATAGGTCATTTATAAGACCTGCGCTTGTTGACCAAGCACGTAAACCTTGTTAACCAAGCTAAGCAAATGGCCCGATTCAAATGATGTATATTATTATTATAAACTAATTAAATCAGAAAAAAGATAAAAATTTTATTTTATTTTTTTAAGAAATTAATAAAAATTTCTTAGGGCACCTATTAATCATTAGAATTCAGAATTAAGTTTAAAATATTTATTGTATGAAATTTCTTTCTTCTAGACCTGAATTATAATGTTATTTTTGACTTTTTTTTTCTCTTATATTTTAAATACATGAAAAATATTATATTTATAATTGAAGTAATAAAAAGAGATATTTTTATTTTAATAAAAAAGATTCGAAATAGTGGAATTATTATGGCTGAAATGTTAACAGATCTCCTTCAGAATATCTATAAAAGAATTGCACAGCTAGGACAAGCGATTCAAGAGCTAAAAACCTCCCTAGACGGACTAAATCAAAATATTGAAGATAAGATATCAAATCTAACAGGAAAACTAAAGGAGTTTTCTAATGAGATTAACGTTACTCAGACAAAACATATTGATGTTGTAAGGGAAATTGGATCAGGAACAACTGATGAATTAAAAGTTATTCAAGAAGGATTAGGTTTGGACGCTCTTAAAAACCTAATTAAGAAGTTAGAGGATTTTTCCAAATTGTCTGAAGGTGTTCTCAACCAAGACACTGTAAATTTATTATTGTCAGAAGCGATTGATTCTGTTAAAAGCCTTAAAGAATCTCTTAAACAAGAAGAATAAATAGTAGAGTAACAATAAATAGATAATTAAATTGGTGAAATAAATGGCAGAACAATTATTAGATGAAATGATTCAAAAAATAAATCAAATAATGACATCATTAGATGGAACAATAGCTCAAATTAATCAAATGCGAGGTGCCATAAATCAAATGAGTCAAAATTTTTCTGAACAAACAGTTGCAATGACAGAAAATATTAGATTAATTGTAGAAGTCTTAAAACAATTCAGAGTTCAATCGAATAAAAGTCTTCAAGAACTATCAGATGATTTTAATCAAAAAATAAAAGAACTTTGGGAAAAAAAATCTATAGAAGCTTTGACTGAAGAGGAAAAGAAAGCAATAGATATTATAAAACAAGCTTCGAAAGCCGTAGCAGACAATTTATATTATGCTCAACTTCTAAACATTATTTCTTCAATAAGAGAAGAAACTAATAGAATTATTAGTGCAAGTCAATCTTAATAGTATTAAATTTTAACGGAGGATCCAGATGCCATCAGGCTGTTTTGTAATATTGCTTCCCACAGATTCAGATTATAAGATAATGGGCTATTATTTTAAAGAAGGTAAAATTGATTTTGAAATATCAAATGATTTATTTCTTAGATTAAATCTTGATCATTCAAAAAATGAATATAATTTATTAAAAATAAAAGATCTTCAAATTTTTTCATATCTACATAATTTCAAAGGAAAATTATCTCGAAAAGCCTCTGGAATTATAATAGGCTTATTATTAAATGAGAATGATAAAACAGATAAATATCGTTCATCTCTTAAAGAAGGTGCAGAAGCTTTTGAGATTCCAAGTCTAAATATCCTTAATAAATCAAGAGAAGAGTTTGAGCATATATTAAAAGATGTCTATTTAGAACATTTAGAACCATTAATTGACATTCTCCAACCTGAAGCCTTAAAAGAAAGTATTATTAACATCACAAAATTTATGCTAAGTGGAGAGAAAAAAGAAAGAAAAATCGCCCAAGAACTTCTAGAGAAAATTGAAAATGGAGAGCATATTAAAATTTCTGAAAATTATAAAACCGCTGAAAAAACAATAAAAACCTTAGATTACGAAAAAGCAGCCAAATTCTACTATAAAGCCGCTGAAATCGCAGAAAGTCTCTATATTATGGATATCGCTACTTCACTCAAAGAAAAGGGTGATTTCTCTCAAAGAATTCCTGAATTATCTAAAGAAAGAGAAAGAGTGGTACAAGAAGCCAGGAATGCTCT
Organism: Candidatus Thorarchaeota archaeon; assembly: GCA_048883045.1. Lineage (GTDB taxonomy): Archaea > Asgardarchaeota > Lokiarchaeia > Sigyniarchaeales > SOKP01 > Loki-b32. The sequence continues at coordinate 44,591 of JBHLRA010000002.1, forward strand.
TAGAAATGAAGATTTTCATGCAGCATATACTTCTTATAGAAAAGCAAGTGATATTTCTAAAAAATTAATTCAATTTGAAAAAGAAGAGGAATATAGATTAAAAGCAAAAGCCTTGGAAGATTTTTATAAAGTCGATCAAAAGTATAGGCAAAATAAATAAATCTCATTTGATTTATTTTTAATAAATAATTTCTCATTAAATTCATTGTTATCATCTTGAGATGGTAGATTTCAATCAAAAAATAATATGTTTAATTACTGATTTTGGATTAAAAGGCCAACATTACATAGCTAGTATGAAAGCAGTTATACTAAATATTAATCCCTATGTAAGAATAATAGACCTTTCGAATCATATTAATCCACAATCAATAATTGAAGCCTCTTACGTATTAAAAACCACATACAAATATTTTCCTGAAGGAACTGTCTTTATAATCGTAGTTGATCCCGGAGTGGGAAGTTCTCGAGAAATTTTAGCATTAAAAACTATATCAAACTACTACTTTATTGGGCCTAATAATGGAATTTTCACTGATTTTTCTTCTAATCAGATTGCTGAATGTAGGGAAATTCAAAATGAATTGTTCTTTAATAAACCAATTTCAAATACATTTCATGGAAGAGATATTATGGCTCCAATAGGTGCTCATTTGCTATCTGGTATTCCCTTAGAAAAATTTGGACCTGCTTTTAGTCTTGATAAATTAATAACATTAACTAACTTGTATAAAATTGACATTAATGAGAAAATTATTAGTTGCTCAATTCAATACGTAGATTCTTTTGGAAATGGTATAACTAATATACCAATAATCAATAATAAAATTCAAAATTGCAATTTAACTGTAGACGAAGGTATGAAGATTAAGGTAAATGTTAAAGGAGAATTATTTGAAGGACAATTTAGCTCTCATTATGAAAGCGTTCCAATTGGATCAATATTATTTCTTGTCGGTTCAACAGGTTTTCTTGAACTTTCTATTAATCAAGGAAATGCATCAAAAAAATTGGGCTTTAATGTAGGGGATGTTATAAAACTAAAAATTTGAAAGAGATAAGTATATGCAAAAAGAAATTTTGGCTTGCATTGATAAAAAAAATAAGAAATATTTACAATCAGGGCAAATATCTAAATATATATTTCCTATGGAAAGAATTGAGGCACACAATAAAAAGGTAAGCCATTTAATTACAAGACTTTTTATATTATCAATAACTCCAAAAGGAAAAATATTATACTTAGTTCAAAAGCGAAGTAACACAAAAAACACATTTCCTGAATATTTTACGGATTCATCCTCTGGTCATGTAATTTGGGAGAAAAACCTCGACTTAAATAAAATAAAGAAAAATGCATTAAGAGAACTCGAAGAAGAATTTGGAATTACACCAAAAATGGTTCAAAAAACGCTGTTTCATGATATTAATACTGAAGGTGATGAAATAGCTTATATCTTTTTTGGTATTGTAAACCATGATGTCGATTTAAAGCCCAATGCGAAAGAGTTAGATGTTAATTCCAGTAAATTTTATAATAAAACTGAACTTAAAAATTTGTTAGAAACTGAAAAGAATATCGATTACTCAAAACAAATTTGGAATAAACTCTTAAATATAGACATTTTCTCTCTTTTTGAAAAAAATTTTGAACCATTAAATAATGATAGAAATAATATTGCTTTGTTTATTGGTAGATTTCAACCATTACACCACGGACATCTTTATGTTCTTAGAACTATTTTGAAATCGTATAAAAAAGTAAAGATTGGAATAGGAAGTTCTCAATTAAGTAATGTTATAAATGATCCATTTACTAGCGAAGAAAGAAGAAAATTCCTTACTGCCGCATTAGAAAAAAGAAAAATATCATCGAAAAAATACGAAATTTTTGAAATTCCAGATATTTTTAATGCGAAAAAATGGGTTGACCATGTAATCTCTATTGTTGGAGAAGTTCATTCCATTTTTTCAAATAGCGATTGGGTAAGAGAATTATTTTCAAAAAAAGGTTTTAAAGTTGAAAAAAAAATATCGATCTTCAAAAAAAAATTCAATGCTAATAATATCAGAAGCTTAATCATAAAGAATGATAAAAAGTGGAAAACTCTTGTCCCGAAGGAGGTAGTTCAATTAATTGAAGAATATGAGGGTTTAAATCGGATTAAATCATTACATGAAAAAGAAGAAAATTTATGACAACGGACCAGTATTTAGAAATTGATGGATCTCTCGGAGAAGGAGGAGGTGCAATTATTCGAATTGGAGCAGGGTTTTCAATACTATTTAAACGTCCAATTCGAATAAAAAATATTAGAGCTAATAGACCGAAACCAGGATTAAGAATGCAACATTTGATGGGATTAAAAACCTTATCGAAATTAACAAATAGTGAATTATCTGATTGTGAGGTTGGAACTCAAGAAATTGTAATAAATCCCGGGCAAACCATAAAAGACCATATTCAAGTCGAAATTAAAACTGCTGGAAATATTGGATTATTACTCCAACCTATTCAAATTGCCTGTTTGGGTTTTAATTCACCTAATAATATTGAAATTACTATAAATGGCGGAGGTACCTTTGGTAAATGGGCTCCAGGGCTTAATTATCTCGAAGAGGTTACTTACAAAATTTTTAGAAATCATGGTTTTAGAATTGATCTTGATATCCAAAAGCATGGTTT
>JBHLRA010000002.1:47376-59535 GCA_048883045.1 Candidatus Thorarchaeota archaeon
TATCTCGAAGAGGTTACTTACAAAATTTTTAGAAATCATGGTTTTAGAATTGATCTTGATATCCAAAAGCATGGTTTTTACCCCAAAGGAGGTGCTCTAGTAAAATGTATTTTACATACTCCGAAAAACAAGATGAAACCACTATGTTTAACAGAATTAGGAGCTATTGATTTAATTCAAGGTAAAATTATTTGTTCATCTCAACTGAAACAAAAAAAAGTAAGTGAAAGAATAAAAAAATCAGCTCAAAACCAACTTAAGAAAGAACTAAAATTAGATGTTAAAATAGATTTAAAGTATGTAAATGCATTGAGTCCAGGAGTAGGTCTTTATTTATGGGCGGATTCTGAAACAGGAGCTTGCATTTCTTCTGGAACAATACTTGGTCAACGTAACATAACTTCTGAACATCTTGGTAAATTAGCTGCTAATGAGCTTATTAAATATATTAGAAAGGAGATTCCTGTTGATAATTATCTAAGTGATCAATTAATTCCTTTTATGGGGTTCATCAATGAAAGATCACAAATAAAAGTACATGAGCTTACAAACCATACCAGAACTAATCTAGATTTAATGAGACTGTTTTTAAAAAGAAAATATAAAATCTTAAAAAATAACGACTATTGTATAATAGAACTTCAATAATTATTTGACAATCCTGATATAAATAAAGGTATAATTGTAGTCAAACTAAAAAAATTGAAGAAATTTTTAAAAGATTGTTTGATTATATGATCATTATAAAAATTAAAATACGTGTTAATAAGAATGTCCCAATCAGTTGCAGCATTCCAACGTTGTCCTAGATGTGGAAATGAGAATACTGCTGATAGTTTTGCATGTAATTTCTGTGGTATTAGATTAAAAACAGAAAGGATTGAAAATATAAGGTTTTTTAGAAGATATGTAGCAGAATGGACAGCTCCATATCCATGGTTTATGAAAATTTTCTATCTCTTCGTGAACCCTCCAAAAGCTTTCTTTGATATTAATCATAAAAGAAGTAAAGCTCCTGGATGGCTAATTTTATTATTTTGTTCAATTTTATATGGATTAATGGGTTTAGCATTCCTATCGCATTTTAATTTTACTGAGCTCAATCTCTTCCATCCTCTCCGAATTCTTTATAATCTAAGCTTTTTTGCAGCTTTTTTCATTTTCGGATTTATGTTTCAATTGATATTCTTTGCAATTTTAATATGGTTATTTAGTAAGGGTGCGAATTATGCTGTAGGATTTACAGATAAATTAGAGAAACGTTTTGGAGGAATAAAGGAACAAAAAGAAAAATATAAGGAAACAGAAGTAAGTCCTTTCAGTATATATAAAGGAGGTACTATGCTACAATTAGAAGGATCATATAAATTTAAAATGTTGTTATGCGCATTTACACCATTCTTATTAATCAATGCCATCAAAATACTAATTGTACTTATTGCATTTCCAACTGTGAATGTTACTGATATTTCATCATTTAATCAAGCAATACTTACTGATCTTTTTCGTTCCAGAGCTTGGGCAGCTTTAGATATAATTGATGCTTTAACTATTGCTATATGGATCCCTATTTTGGTGACCATAGCAATTAGAGAACTAAGTAACTCTTCTACTACGCGAGTTTTAATCCCTACCCTTATTATAGGGATTTTAGTTGGAGTATTATTCTACTTTTTACGCCCAACAATAATAGGTTAAATTTATTAAATTTTAATCCAAATGTTATATAAAACTGGATTTTAACAATTTAGGTGTGTTATGGCAAAAAATAATATTCGCAATTCAGATATGGAATTTAAAATTGAATCTGAGTTATTTGCTTTAATTAAATCCATTAATAATTTGAACAATAAATATCAAAAAGGAATTGTCAACGAAAATTTTTTTAGAAAAACTCTAAGAAATGCGATGAACAATTTTTTGAAATTAAATTTTACTCTAAAGGAAAATAACCTTCATCTACCAGATATAGTAAATAGAATGGACTTATCTCAAGAATATAACGCAGTATTAGATCTTATAAATCGAGTATCTACTTTAAATATCACTGATACAGAATCAAGTTTGAGAAGTAAATCATTTTTAGAATTACCAGGTATTACTTCAGAAATAACTTCTTCTTTTATTACACTAATGGATGCTTTAACATTGGAAGGTATGACTAAAAAAGAATTAATTTTCAATTTATTTGATGAATTGAATTCCAACTTAGGCAATTTTCCAGGATTAGATGATTTATTAGATAAAGTTAAATCATTGCACAAATATACCACAAACCATATTGACAGAATTGAATCTGATGATAAATTAAGAGAAAATTTAATAGATGAATTATATCAAATATTCAAAGAATTTCAAAATAAATTAAATCTTAAATCCTAAGGAAAATAGTAAAATTAATATTTTTTTTGTTATTTACAATATTAAATAATAGCTACTCCGAAATAAAACAAACGAAAGGTAATTAAAATTCCACGTCCAGGTTTACGATCTAAAGCACAAGCAAGGAAAAAACTGAGCACACCAGGAAATCGAAATGTCACTCATTATTGGAGAAAAAAACCCAAAAGAGCAAGTTGTGCAATTTGTAAAAAACCTCTTCAGTCTATTCCAAGATTACGACCGGCAAAAATGGTAAAAACTCAAAAAACTTCAAGAACGGCAAATAGAATGGAAAGTGGAAGGTATTGCGCAAAATGCCTTCAGAATTTAATAAAAGAGACTGTTTGGAGTCAGTAATTTTCATATAGCTTCTTTCTTTATAAAAATCCTATAATAGTTAAAATCATAAATATTATTGCTCTTAATTGAATAAAATTATAAATTAAAAATATTCTCACAAAATGATCATAACCATTTCAGGGCTTCACGGAACTGGAAAATCTACTATAGGAAAAATAATTGCTGAAAAGTTGGACCTCCAATATTATAGTACTGGACAAGCTTTTAGAGATCTAGCAAAAGAAATGAATATGACTTTAGAAAAATTTACAAAATATGTTGAACGCAATCCTGAAATAGATAAAAAACTAGATGATAAAATAAATCAAATTGCTCAACAAGGAAATATAATTATTGACAGCCAATTAAGCGGATATATCTTACAATCTAGTGCCGATTTTAAAATATTATTAACTTGTTCTCTAGAGACTAGAGTTAAACGAATGGCAGAAAGAGATAATACAGATTATGATCTAAAGTTAAAAGAGACAAAATTAAGAGAAAATTCAGAACTAGAGCGATTTAAAATGCTCTATGATATTGACCTGGGAGATAAAGAGGATTTAAACAAAATATATGACTTAATTATAAACACAGAAACTCTCACTATAGAGGAGATCGTAAGAAAAATTTTAGCAAATTTAAAAGAGTAATAATCTGTTTTTAATACGAAAAACGCAAAAATTTTATTTTTAGTTTGATTTTCATAATTACTAAAAATTAATTATATATACTGGAGAAAAAATAAACCAGTAATTTAGAAGGTTTTAAAATAATTTGGTGACAAATTATATGAGTGTATACGATATTGGAAGACTATGTGTAAAGACTATGGGAAGAGAAGCTGGACATTTATGTGTAATCGTTGATATTATTGATAAAAACTATCTGCTTATTGATGGTTTAAAAGTACGAAGAAGAAGAATAAATTATAAACATATTGAACCTATCGCAGAAACATTAGATATAAAAAAAGGAGCATCACACGATCAAGTAGAAGTTGCCATAAAAAAGGCTAAATTAGAGAAAAAAATGAATGAAACTATATCTATCCCAATTAAATAGTTTCAATACATATTAAACAATTTATTGTTATTTTTTTTTAAGCAACGGTTGCCTAGCCCGGTACGGCGCCGGCTTGGAGCGGAAATTTCCCAGAAAGCCGGTGTGGGTATCCACTCGGGGGTTCAAGTAATAAGAATTAGCTTCTTATTAGAATAGATCCCTCCCGTTGCGTATTCCTCTTAAAATGATAAAATTAAATATCAGGAAATTCTAGGGATTTTGCTTTTTGTCCTGCAAACATTCCTCCCATTCCACCTGAAGCTTGGGACTGAAGCTTTAACAATCTTTGGGTCAGAGTATTAATGCCTAAAGAGCAAAGGAAATACCAAGCGGTGAAATTGATCCAAACAGAACCAGCGCTGATAAAATTCCCTAATAATGGAATATCATTGGCATGCATAGGACTAAGTGCAACTGCGGCTCCTCTAAACAATGTATTTACAATAGAAAAGATTATAATCATAGGGAGAAAGGTTATACAAGTTGGTTTCATCCTTTGAAGGGCCATTCTTTGTTGAGACTTCTTTATCATAGCATCTTTACGTTCCCATCTTTTTCGAGCTTTTCTATATCGATCAGGATCTACTTCAGCTAGATCAATGATCTTTTGCTTTTCCTCTTCATGAGCTTTCATTTGTGTCTGTTTACGGTTTATTTCCTCAGTGTCTACTAACCATCTTGTCAATAAAGTACTTATTGTTGCAGTAGTTAAAGATAACAGTAGCACAAATATCATTGATCCTGGAGGAGTGGTAATCCAATCTAGAAATGCATTCTGATAAATTAATGACAACATGTCTATATTTAATTATATTGAAATCGTAATAAAGTTTTTCAGATCACTAATCCATTCCTAGCATCGCACGCATGCCTGGATACTGTGAGGCAGCAAGCTCCTTCGATATAGTTTCAGCATAATTATGGATAATGCCAATAGCTATTAGAAGCCCTGTACCTGAAGTTAGCGCTCTTAAGGTATCGGCAGTGAAACTTAATATAGCAATAATGATACCATTAAGAATCACTAAAGTCGGAATATAGCGCTTTAGGATTCGTTCGATGATTTTGGATGAACTTCTGAATCCAGGCACCTGCATTTTTGAATCTATAATTTGATCTGCGATATCCCGGGGAGCCAAGCCACTGACTTCCACCCACACGCGCCCTAATAATATGCAAAGAAAAACAAATACTAATAAATAAAAAACAGCTCGGAATGGATCAGCGGCTACTTGATCAAGCCCTAACGGGGGAGTAAGTAAATAAATTAATCCCTTTATTGGTATAAGTTGCTGTCCTCCAGCAGTGCCTGTGCTTTCTTCAATCCGAAACACACCTATTAGATCAACCCAAAAATCAGGAATTAATCCCCCATTCTCAGCTCGTACAATTGAATAAGGACCCGCAAATAATTGTCCGAAGAATAAGATATTTGCGTATAATGCATTTACTAAAATTACTGGGATATTTGAAACGTAAAGCAGTTTCATAGGATATTTGCCCTTAAAACCTCGATAACCACGATATGCAAGTGGAATCTCCACTCGAGTTGATTCAAACCAAATTACTAAAAGGAATATTCCAATTGTGGTAAATATACCAATTAATGAAGGAAATGAGCCTCTAAGTACTAACTGACCCAGATTTGTGTTAGGATCATTATCGAATAATACTGAAAAGAAAGCAATAACAATGCCTCTAGGGAGAGTATCTTGAGCCGGAATCCAACTAAAACAGTTCCAAAATATTTGACCGGAAACCCCGGCTGCTATAAATAAGGATACTCCACTACCAAGACCCCATCCTTTCTGAAGTAATTCATCTAATAATATTATAATTATTCCTGCAAATAATAGCTGAAAGAATATAAAAAATGCGCCCTGTATACCTATTTCAGTTAATGCTCCAAATGCTCCTCCCAAAATATATGCTAAAGCATTAAAAATTGTTAAAAACACCGCAAGCACTTTTTGAGATCCACTAAACATTGCTCGATCATAGGGATCAGCCATATTAACATTTATTATCCTAGATCCTAGTAATAATTGCATAATTAGACCTGAGGTTACTATTGGACCTATACCTAATTCAGTTAATGTTCCCCTCTGACTTGCTAGAATAACTCGTAACCAATAGAAATAGTCAGTCGATTCTGCTAGATTTACTCCATACAAAGGGATATTGCTTAATACTATATAAATAATAAGTACAATAGCAGTCCAAATAAATTTTTCTTTAAATGAAACTTCACGTTGCGGTTGTTTGATTTCTGGCATTGCTTTAACAAACGGTGAGAAGAATCTAAGGAACTTTCCAGCCATGTTTAATCAGCAGCGTGAGTCTTTTAGAATGTTTAGAATTTATATTACCAATTAATTAATATCAAAATTGCAAATTTAAAATGTAATTTTAAAAAAAACTGAATTTTAAAAAAAGTTTGCGATTTAAAAATGCATCTGAAATGATAATACTGTGAATATTAAAATTATAATAGTATTAAAAAAAAAAAATAAATAAAAAAATAAATAATTCTTGAAAGTTGAACTCGCTGACTCTATGTGTTTTTAAAAGAGACTTCCAATACCTGTTGGTTCTTCTTCTTCTGGTTCCTCTTCTTTTTTCTTCTCTGCCTTTTCCTTTTTAACAGTTCCCTCAAATGGAGCAGCAGCTACAGGTACTGCACTAGCAGATTTTATAATATCCTCTATATTTGTCCCTTTAAGCCCAGCAATGAGTTTTGCGATTTCTTCCTTATCAATTTTGGCGCCTGCGGCAGTTAATACTTTTTCTACATTTGATTCGTTAATTTTACCTCCAGCTTTATGAAGTAATAAAGCAGCATAGATACTTTCCATATATTATAACCTCTTTTTTATTTTTTTTATCATTATATTTGTATTTTTAATTCAAATTTAAAAAAATCTTAATTTATCCAAATAATCCTCCAATACCAACACTTTCTTCTTCTTCCTCTGGTTCTTTTTCTTCAACTTTTGGCTTTTCTTCTTGGATTAAAGCCTGAATTTTCTCTCCAAAAATGATTGCATTTAAATTATTTGCTTCAGAAGCCGCTTTTCGAAAATATTCTTCCGACATATCTTCTATATAGAAAGGCATCTTGAATAAAATCGCAAGTGCTTCTCTATAAGCCCTACCAAAATCTTGTTTAAACCCTTCCATATCCATATATAATATTTCTTCAGGGATAATTTCTCCATCGCTCCACGCAAAATAAATCTTGATCAACGATTCTATTGGTGTTATTCCTAACTTTTTCAAAACTGCAGCTTGTTTGACATCAACCAAATCACCAGCTTTATGAGTCCTTGTATCTTCACGAATGTGAATTGTATCATTCATAATTCTTGTTGGTAATCTTAGTGTCATATTTAATTCACTAATTACTTGTCCTGTGGGTAACCCAGTATCGCCTGCTGGAACCCAAATATCAACAGGAGTAATCTCATTGGGCTTTGCGGGTACCATCCATTCATTTTCATGAAATATTCTCTTTAATTCGAATAAATCAAGATTAGTAAATACTAGACTTGATTGCCCTGGGATATGCTTTGCAAAGTCATCCAAATTTTTCTTTTTTGATTCACTTTTAAACTGCTCTATCGCTCGTAATTGAAGTGATTTTTTAGACATTCTAAATACTGCTTTATCTCTCAAAATTTTCCTCATTGTTTGAAATTGCGTATCATTTATATGATGGACATCGATTACAGCGACATTCTTATACTTTTTGAATAAATCAACTAAATGATTGATTTCCTCTATTTTCCATTGTGGTATGTGTTTGCTTTTACTCATTTATTCACACCTCGATACTTTTTAGGAATTCTTCTGTCATTTTTACAGGTCTCCCCATTGTAGATTTAAGATACATAGACTTAAAATTGTTAAATTTATGTGGCATTTGATCTGCAATAAAATTCACTACAGTTTTCATATTCTCGTACAATTTTTCTTTATCTAACGATTTTTTACCGATCTTGGCAAATATAATTGGTTGCTTTTTCATTTGAATCCTTACTACTTTTTTATACCGTTCATATGCTACATTTAAATCTTCAGGACTTGAAATGATTCCATAACCTGTCGGGAAAGGTTTTGGCATTTTACCAACTGGTCCAAGAAATCGTGCTAAGTATCGAGCAACATCTCTCATCATTTTATCTTCTACTACAAAAAAATCATATCTTTTAGCAAATTTTTTCTTAGTTTTTTTCTCTTCATTATTCAAGTTAATTAAACCCTCTGAATCAATAGTGTCGATCCCCAGTTTTTTCGCAGCTAACAAAATCTCATCAGAAGCAATCACACAGATATTGGGTTTATCTTCAACAGATATTTCATTGGATAAGATAATTTCTTTATCGATTCTGTTTTTTGGATCATTTAAATTCACATCCTTGATATTTATAATAAGATCAATTGATTCATCAAATTTTCTTACTTTAGCTTTGAAACCTTCTTTCTTAATTATAGATCGATCAATAGCAGCATCTAATGATCTCTTTAATAATTTATCATCCACTTTCAATCCTTCTTATTCACCTCTGATTTTATCATCAAATTCCCCATTATTAATTTTTTCTTGTATAATTCTTGGATCCTCGCCTTCAACTGTTAAACCTACTGATAATGCTGTCCCTAAAACTGTTTTTAGAGCTGCTTTATATGTTTTATCTAAGAATTTATCTCTTTTTGCATCTACAACATTTTGAACTTGATCAAGTGTTATATTTCCTATCTTTGTTTCTGAAACACTTGAACTCCCCTTTTCAGCACCTACTTCTTTAAGCAATAATGATGCTGTGGACGGAGTTTCGACAAAGATTTCGAATTGCTTTGTTTCCGGATCGCATTCAATTCTAACTGGAACCGTTAAACCTCTAAAGACAGTCGTCTGTTTGTTGATCTCATCCACTACATCTTTAATATTTGCATCGAAAATCGAAATAATTTTCGTTTATGCCTGTGGGACCAACAGCAGGACCAATTGGGGGACCGCCACTAGCACTACCACCAGTCACGAGAGCCTTTACAACAACTTTTCCTTTTTCACTCATATAATTTCACTGTATTTCTTATTTAGATTTAGTTAAAAAAATATCTAAAAACATAAGACCGCGAAACTAACCTTCATTCCAATATATTTATTATATCGAAACCGCACTAATTTGCGTCCTAAGTTTCTTAGAATAATATTTTTTTAAACTTAGTATGTATGAGAATAAAGCAGTGTTAAAAAATTTTTTCAAAATAGAATATTATATTTATCTGCAACACAACCTACGTCCATGGTCTAAATTGCATTTAAAATATTCCTCAGATAATATACTTAATACAGTTTCAAGATCTAAATTGACTTTTTTACTTATTTCCTCAATCTCAATTCCAGGAGTAGATATTAATTTGAAAATTTCTTCCTTAATCTCTTCACTTATTTCTGAACTCATTATGATAAAATATTTGTTTTCCTTATTAAATTTTAAGTGGTAAATCTGATCATTTCATCAATAATTTGATGATTTGGAATTATTAATTCTTCAGCACCTGTTTCAGCAGTCACTTTAGGCATTCCGTCCAATATACTTCTCTCCAGTAGTCAAAGGTTTTAATCCTCTTTTTCTAAGATAACTTTATGTGATATTGAACCAATTTTTTCTATTGAAGCTTCAATTGAATCTCCGGGTTGAATTGGACCTACTCCACTAGGCGTACCAGTTGCAACAATATCTCCAGTGAATAATGTGAGAAACTTGGAAATATATGATAAAATTTCAGGAATCTTAAAAATCATATATTTTGTATTTGATTGTTGACGAAGGTCTCCATTAATACTTAATTCAATATTTAAATTATGTGGATCTTCTATATCATTAAAAGGAACGATTTTTGGACCGATGGGTCCAAATGTATCAAAATTTTTACTTCTATACCAGGGCAAATTAATATTCCTATCACTTATCTGCATTTTCCTAGCGGTAATATCTAGAAAAATAGAATATCCTTCAATATATTTATTAGCTTCCTCAACTTGGATATTCTTGCATGGCTGAGAAATTATAAAAGCTAATTCTACTTCATGATCTACCAGATTATATTCTTGATTTTCATATAGTATCTTAGGATAAACAATTGGATTCCCATCAGTCACCAATGTGTTAACAGTTTTCCCAAAAAATACAGGATTTTTAGGTACTTGTGCGTTCATTTCTTTTGCATGACTTACATAATTACGTCCCAAACAAATAATTTTTGTTGGGCTAATCTCATTCTCTCCAATTTTAATAATTATTTTTATTCACCTTCCATAACTACTTTATTTGTAAGTGTACCAATCTTTTCTATTGTCGCTTCAATAAGATCACCTGGTTGTATAGAGCCGATACCACTCGGTGTTCCTGTAGCTATAATATCTCCTGGCTCAAGAGTAAACATTGTTGTAATATATTCCATGAGTTTCGGTATTTTAAATAGTAGATTTTTAGTGTTAGAAAATTGCTTAGTCTCTCCATTTAGCTTTAATTCAATATTTAAATTATGAGGATCTTTAATTTCATCCGTGGGAGCTATTCTTGGACCAATTGGTCCAAAAGTGTCAAACGATTTAGAACGAAACCATGGCAATTTGGAAACTATGTCTTTTGCTTGCATTTTTCGCGCAGTAATATCGTTAAATACAGTATATCCAAGAATATGGTTGAATGTATCATCCATTGGAACATGCTTACATTTATCTTTTATAATAAATGCCAATTCTACTTCATAATCCACCCTATTATATTTTCGTTGGTTAAATAAGAACTTAGGATAAATTATTGACTCATTATCTGAAATCAGGCAATTTAAAGTTTTTGGAAACAGAACCGGCTCTTTCGGAACATCTAAACCTGTTTCTTCAATGTGATCCATGTAATTTGTTCCAATACAGATTATTTTTGTTGGATTTATTGTATGTGTTCCAATCCTCATAATCAATTTATAGTTTTTTGAAATTAAGATTAAACTTATATAAATTATTACAGCTTTTTAATATTTAATAGATTAAAACACTTAAATTTACTTAATTAATAATTACGACAACTTAATAGAATAACAATCTAGTAATTTGAGCAAAATGAATGAACAAAGGCCTAGCTCTGATTTAAAAGAAACTGAAGAAAAATCAATACTTCAAGCAAATCTCACAAAAAGAATAGCAACGTCAGCTATTTTTATAGGTGTTGGGATTGTACTGGCATTCCTTAATCCTTTTGCATTTGTTGAAGTTTTAGGAGGCCCTAAAATTTTTCCGATGGCTCATTTTATCAATGGACTAATGGGAGTTCTAATTGGTTTAACATTCGCATGTATAACCTCCTTAGGTATCGCGATTATTAGATTTCCCTTGGGAATTGGTTCTATTCATGCATTTCATGGAGGGATATCTGGTGCTTTTGTTGTGGGGATTACAGCTTATATTTTACGGAAAAAAAAGCCAAAATATGTAGAATATGCTGCTTTAACGGATCCTATAGGTACTGTTTTCATAGCAGCAACTATTGCAAATTTCATTTCCCCAGTTACGCTCTTATACTGGTGGGGATTATTCGCTGCCTCTAGTATTCCTGGTTGTATTTTAGGCTTTATTGTACTGAAAATATTAAAACGTCAAGGAATCTCTTGGCAAGATTTTTTTCAAAAATAATGTTTATGATATATGTTATTTCAAAATAATATTAGCTTTGATAACTGTATTGGAACACATACCCTCTTATATGGAGAAACCAATACTAATAAAACGTATTATACGGGAAAATTCATCCAATTTCTTATAGAATCAAAAAAAATTAACCCAAAGGAAATCAGTATTTTGGACTTTGCTCCCCCTTTAAGTATAATAAGAAATAACAAAATAGGGGGAAAAATTGAAGATTATTATAAAAATAGTGCACTTTGCAACAATTATTATTTCCAGGGAGAAATTATCCCTCCACGACTTAAGGCGATGAATATTAAAGATCTTTATAAAAATGCTTGTAATAATTTTAAAAAAACTTATAAACTATTAAAAATCTTTAATGATAGCCCTGCACCAATATTAATTATTAATGATATTTCGATTTATCTCCATGTAGGAAATAAGAAATTGCTAATAGATTCAATAAAAAAAGCTAATACATTTTTTGGAAACACCTATTATGGGTCTTCGATAAGAACAGATTTCACCTCTCTATTCAGCTTACGAGAAAAAAGATTAGTAGAATATTTGGTAAAGAAAATTAATAATTCTTATTTTACGGGATAAATTTTGTTAAAACATATTTAGGCAAAATAAATTTAATAAATGTCTAATTAACTTATCTACAAATTATAAAT
>JBHLRA010000003.1:0-59501 GCA_048883045.1 Candidatus Thorarchaeota archaeon
AGTCTGCGGTCTGCATGTAGCCCCAGGCTACAAAGGACCCAAAGCCCTGATAGGCAAGCGATTCCAGGTAATTGAGTATATTATAATTAAATAATATATTTTGTTTTGTTTAATGTTGTTAGTTGTATAATAATTGATCATAATATTTTATTGTTATATAAAATGCATTCTGGTTCTAGTATTGGTATTATTGGTTGAATATAATAACCAAATTTTTCAATATTATTATTATGTATACCAGTCTCTTGGCCAATAAAAAAAGTTGTATTTATTGTTGTAATATAATGAACTACTACCTTATTTTTAGTTCCATTCTTCTTAAACCAATAATATCCAGATTCAGTGGGGCATAATTCTGGTGGTATATTACAAGGTTCAGTCTTTATTGTTGATGTATCTGAAGGGTATTTTTTATCATCATGTTTGTCATATTCATATAATTTCGTTCCAGGAAGTAAAAAAGTTATTTCTTTTATTTTATCTAATACATCAATATAAGATGCAGTAAGTGCTCCATTTTCATCTAATTTATCAAGTATGTTCAATAATACTATTTTTAAATTTGGACCTATTTCTATCATTGTATTTACCTCCCTGGAAATATGTTATTATTGATTAAGAACTATCTGCCGCCACGCTACTAATTCATTAAATCTTCTTCCCAGTTCCAGAATTATCTTGTCATAACAATCATTGAGATAATCGATTGTATCAAAATAAAAACGTTTAAAATTAGTTATGTTCTCTTTTGCAGTGACTTCTATTATGCCATTAGGTTGAAATATTCCATAGGGTGTATTTGGATTTATATTAAGCCCTGGCAAAAGTTTTGAGGTGGCCAAAACAGCTCCCTGAGGTCCATCAAATTCAAATCCACCTATAACTATGTAATCTGGGTTTCCTGTTTCTTTATTTGCGAATACACCAACTACAGTGTTCAATGGGTCATGTTGAAAACTCATAATTGCACCTCCCAGCGATTATGTATATATGAGAAATATGGTTTATACGGTTTATTAAGTTGAATCCAGGGATATTTTGAGATAATATTCCGGATAGAGATAATATATTTGAAATATTCAAGTTTATGTGATAGGGGTAATAGCAATGATGAATCTATATAGTCGTAATTGTCATTTACTGGATATATTAAATATCCATGGATAATGTCTTGTCTCGCATCATGGCCATAGTTAGGGTATGATTTGATAATTGATAGAGTTGAGCCAGTATCCATGTCTAATTTTTTATGTCGGAAATGAGAGTGATTTAGGTAGAATTTAAAGCCTATGCGATGTTGTGTATTGTTGATATAAAGTAATACGCGATCATGAAATTTGATGTCCAGTTTTTCGAGCAATGGAAGTGAGAATTCAAGCGAAAAATTGTTGAAGATAATATAATCGGATTTGGTTAAGTGGATCTGGGAAATTTTGTTTATGTCGTGTTTTTGGGGGATGAAATATTTAGAAATATGTTTGTTCTTTTTTGATTTTATGTTATTTTCAGGGTATATTTTCCACGACTTGTTTGATTGTCTTAGCATATTACATATCCTCAGTTGGTAAATAAAATCTTTTATGTATGAATAGTCTTGTATCATTAATTTTTTCTTTTTCCAAGATGGATCAAGTCGTAATAAACTCATTAATTATTATCCTCTTTTTATATATAATACTAATGACGAAATTTCTAATTTTATCTTCTATCATTTACTATAGTTAACTATTTGTTTTTATTAATTTTTACCTATCAAAAATTAAATTTAATACAACGTTGAATCCTACCTCAGTACAAGCATATATTACTAATATATCGAGACATGTATTAAAAAAATGCGGTCATGTTGACCGTTTGTATCTATACAAAACAGCCGTTGTGTATATACAAGAGCGTTTTGTATAAATATATATTTCACTACACTAATTTGATGTATCATTTGTATATGCGTCCCTATCAAGGGTTATGAACCAAAAACTAGCTTCTTTTTTAGGTTTAAATCGTCTTTTTTTGATATCTGGATTTTTTGATATTTTGTTTATCCAAGGATATTTTTTATTTAAGGAATATGCTGAAATAGAAAATGTATTATTTTGCCGAGTTATTTTAAATTTATGTTCCATGTCATGTTCATCATGAAATAAGAAACCAAGTCTATAATTTTTTTCGTCTATAAAACAACTAATATAACTAGACCAATTAAGGCCTTCTTTTTCAAGCAATTTCACGAATTCATGATTGAATTTAATTTGCCACGAATTAAGTGTTATTTGTGGCTGTGTTGATCTTTTGAATTTAGCTGTTTTCCATGTAAATATTTCAAACATATAACCCCCAATGGTATAATATTAATATAAAAAGTAATGTTTTATTATATATGTTACATATGCTATATATTAATATTATACCATTGTTATTAGGTTTTTACAATAAATTACTTTTTAAGTTCGCGGATTTTTAAATAACCGGCGCGCTCTTTTTCTTCGGTCGATTCTGTTTCTGCATCAGCTATTATTTTTGCAGCAACACCATATGCCAAAAGATTCTGTTTGAATTTATCTTTGTTAAATGTTGTATATTCTGTGCCAGGAACATAATCAATAACATGATTTAGAAATTGAATTCCATTGATATTGTTTGCCTGGGCATAACTTGAAATTATTGATTTTTGAGCTTCGAGCTGGGATTCAAGCTCTTTTATAGCTGATTTAATAGTGATAAAATCCATTACAGCGGCATTTAAAGCTTTTTCTTCGGTTGCTATTGTTGTTATGTCGATTATTACTTTTTCTGATTTCTTTGGCATTATTTATGCTCCTTGGTTTAATTGTTTATAGTTTGTTTATACTGTTTAGTTAATTGTTTATAATCTCCGTAAAACCATATGAATCCATACTTTAAATTTAAGTTTAAGAGTAGCTACCTTCCAGGGTATACACATTGCATCCGTATGGTGGCCGCATTCCACAAAACACATTTTTGTTTGTGGATGAGGTTGTGAATGTCTACAATAAAATTTTGACTCACCAC
The DNA here is from genome assembly GCA_048883045.1 of Candidatus Thorarchaeota archaeon. Classification (GTDB taxonomy): domain Archaea; phylum Asgardarchaeota; class Lokiarchaeia; order Sigyniarchaeales; family SOKP01; genus Loki-b32. Next base: position 3,031 of record JBHLRA010000003.1, read on the forward strand.
AATGACGGATTGAATAAGATTTGTTACAAATGAATTTATCAATCATAATTTATCTCTCCAAATTAATGATACTAAATAAATATATATACCGATTTCTAAACCGGTGATAATGATAATTGCACAATTCATTTATTTATTCCCTTCATTTCAAGCCAATTATATCCGTATTTTTGATCTACACGGACTGGAACACTTAAAGTTATTGCATTTTCCATGATAGATTTAATAATCGGTGCTACTTCCTCAATGATATCTTCTGATACATAATATAATAAATCATCATGAATTTGCATGACTGGTTGGACAATATATTTACCCCCTTGAGTTAATTCGTCGTGCACCTCCCTTAAATCAATCATTGCTTGTTTTATTATTTGCCCTGCTCCGGATTGCGCTGGAGCATTTACAGCTTGTCTTAGAGCTTCGTTTTTTATATATGTTAGATTTGATTTAGCTCCAGGCAATAAACGATACCTACCACAGAAATCTTTAACTTTGCCAGTTGTCCTTGCTTCATATTGACATATCTCCATAAATCTTTTTACGCCTTTGTAAATTCTGAACCATTCAAGAATTAATTTATCACAATAATCTTCTGAAAAATTTAGGCCCTCTGCACGGAGAATATCACTTAAACCAACGCCAGAAATACCATAAATAACACCAAATCCAACACGTTTACAAGGATAACGTTCAAGCTGTGGATCAATATCTTGTTCGGATTTGTCAAAAATCCAAGATGCAGTTTTTGTATGGATGTCTTGACCGGCGTTAAAGATATCAATCATAGTTTGGTCTTGGGAATCATGTGCTGTTAATCGCATTTCAATTTGGGAGTAATCAGAAGATAATAAAATACAATTTTCTAGTGCTATAAAAGCTTTTTTAATTTTACGGCCTGTTTCGGTACGCATTGGAATTGTTTGGAGCGGGGGTTCTTGAACACTAAGACGCCCTGTAGCTGTTTTTATTGTGTTGATTTGAGATTTTATTATATTGTTCTTATCAGCATATAAAGGGAGTTTTTCAGAATATGTTCCTTTGAGTTTTTTGAGTTCACGGTAATCTGTTATGATATTTACGATTGGGTGTTTTGTACGGATCTTGTCTAATGTGTGTGAATCTGTAGATGATGTTTTGGATTTAACTAGACCTAAATTATACAATAACTCAGCTATTTGCTGTGTTGATGATGGGTTTATATATTTATGATCAGTATTTTGTTCTGCAGCGTACATACATTCTATTTGGAATCGTAATTCATCCATAGTCATATCAAAGTAATTGGTTAAGTCTTTCAAATATGCTACATCAATCAACATGCCATGTTGCTCTGCTGAGATAAGCCAGCGTATAATACCTAAGTCTCGGTTATATGTTTCTTCTAGCCCAGAATCGATTATACGCAATTTCAGGTAAGGATAAATTGCTAATGTTGCTGAAGCGTCACGGCAAGCATATTTTAAAGCATCTGAAAAAGGTATGTCTGCGAGGGTAGCATCTGGCATTAGGCCTAATTTATCCTGGACCATTTTACGGCCTTCAGCTAAGCCAATATTGTGCCATCGCTTTTTTAGGTCTAAATCTGGGTTTTTGTTATAATCATTTAGTATTCTTAATACTTTTTTAGATATATTTTGAGGGCGCTTTATGTGATGTTTACCATTAGGGAGAATTTGTGGAAAAGGTTCTGGATCCGGCCAGGGATATTGTAATATCTCGCATAGGTAATTGAGAGATTTGTTGGTTTGAGCTAGCGCAATTGTATCATCATAATCTTCCATTTTTATGTTAGCTATGCGATAAGCTAATGGTTTTAAGCCACGGGGAAGATCTTGGAGAAGATAAGCCATGATCATTGTATCTTCAAATTTGTTGATTTTAATGCCCATAGATTCAAGGATAGGTATGTCATATTTGGCATTGTGTAAGATGATTGTTTTGTTTTTTATCCATTCATTAAATTTATTCAAAACTTGGCTATTATCAGAACGTATCATATATGCTGATTTATTATGCAGACTAAATGTTAAACACCAAGGATTATTATTTTCTGATTCTGTATCTATTGCTATTAAAGAACTATCACAATTAGGCATTAATGTTAATAGTTCCGATAATTGTCTTATTTCAAAATAATTATTATATTTCCCTGCATCATACCCCAATTCCCTGGGTATTTCATTTTTATATATCACATTTCCTAAAGCTCTATAATCACTTTCAATAAATATCATATTTCTACTTTTATCTTGGCCATGCAAGCCATATGCTGGATGATACATTGGGATTATAATTCTGTGACCAATATGTGTATTATTAGGCAAAAAATCGCACCAAAAAGGAATTCCATGTATGGTTTCCATGTCTATATCCCGCCCGAGAAACCATCGTGAAGCAATACGGCCTAAACAAGCTATATATTGTGTTTTGACAACTTCTAGTTCTTGTTTTAAGATATAGCTACAGCAATTAATTTCATGGTCTGTTGGATCTCTGTTTTCTGGTGGTCTACATTTACAGATATTAGTAACATATGTATTATTACGATAAATACCTATATCTTTGCTATACCGGGTATCTTCTATTCCTGCTTTACCACAAAAAGGAATGCCTTTTTTGACTTCTGTAGCACCAGGAGCTTCACCAATTTTAATTAACTGCGCTGATAAAGGACCATCTGGGGGAACAAATGTTTTAAATCCAGGCATATATAGGGTGCAGGATTTGCAACGTTCTAAATTTATTTGTATGTGATCGGGAATATTCATTTCTATAACAACTCACCTAACTGAGGTTTCAAAAACTTTCTTATTTTATTAATCCTTGTCTGCACCATCTCATAACTATTATAATGATATTTCTTTGCTAAACCTTCCATGGTTATTTTCTTGCCTGAAAATCCGCAATAATCATTAAATATTAGCCAATAATGTTGGCCAAATTCTTTTATTATTATTTTTTTTAAATTGGCTATTAATTCTTTGTTATATATTTTAGTCTCAATATCACATTCATTTAAATCTATGTGATCCGGAACACCTATATAGATAGTCCGAATATCTTTATTATTGACTGTCATTTTTGAGACTGTTATAGGCTTAACATATTTTCCATAATATATAGCAAAACTATTAAGGATATGGCCACGGGACCAACAAATAAACCTGCCCCGTTCTGGATCAAATTTATGGATCTTATCTAATAGGTATAAATGAGCATGTGCTATAGCATCTTCACAATGATACAGAAAAAGGTTATTATGGTTACGTTGCATGAGATAAGCTATATAACTATGAATAGATAGAATTAGTTCATGGGCAGCTTCTAATTTCTCATGTGCACCCCGCTTGAATTTTTTTATAGTTTGATTATAATTAAAATTTTTATCATTATTCATCGTGATATCCCAGGTTTTGTATGATTGACATAAACACTCAATTCATCTTCAGTTATTGTTAATCCTAAAGGCAACCAAAGAGAAGGAATACGTAATTGATAAGATGATATTTTTTGTTTATTTATGGTCTTAGTGGCTGTTCGACGATAATTGCCCATATGATTATGAATTCGGCATCTGATTTGTACAGAATCAGCATGTAATTCTTTCATATTTAAGATAAAGTCGTTATGTAAAATAGTCAATTATATATCTCCTCAGTTAATAGGTGAATGCCAAGGCTCCAGATCTTCTTTTAATTCTACAGCTAGTGACCATAATTCATTAATTAAATCTTGGGTTGTTCCTTCATTGTTTCTCAATAATTCCATAATTTGTGCAGCTTGATTAATTTTCTCAATTGTTCCTAAGGCTGCATCAATTAATGAATTATATTTATCTGCCATGATTATACCTCATGTATCTTAGGTTTGATTATTAATGTATCAATATCTTGATATTCCCTATAACCTTGGAGATCTTTAAGACAATCATTGGTATCTTTGTAATCCCCTAGAAGATATTCACAATGCCCATCATTAAAGATTATGTCAATATCATATAACATTAGCCTAGTTTCTTTAACGTTTCAATAACACTTTTCTCACAAGCATTTCTTACAATGGCTTGAATTTCCGCGGCAAGTTCCGTTTGTTTCCAGGTTTCATCATATTCAACTATAAGTTCACCAATTTCTGCAGCGCGGGGATCTTCATGGCCAATAAGGTATTCAATATCTTCTTTGGTATATTCGGTTGTTATGAATCGGATTTCAGAATCGCCATTGGTATATTCTATTTTTGCTTTGATTTTTGCCATGGGATTAATCTCCTATGTTACAAGTTTATAAAGTATCATCAAACATATTATGAGAATTATACTACCCCAGCCTAACCAGGCTAAAATAGCTTTTACTAATGCTGTAGGAATCATATTATATCCTTTCTTTAGTTAAATCTCTTATTCATGACGATTTGATTTATATTTTAAATTCAAAAATTCTTTCTTTGAATTTAGAATTTTTATTGATTATTGTTAACCTTATTCCAGCCTCTTTCATGGCTTTCTTAATAATTAGAAATTTTTCTACATTTAAAAAAGCTCCTTTAAACAACCAGAAATTATTGTTCGCATCTTTTGATATACTTATTCTTAGCTGTTTTAGTCCTCCATATTCTGTTTCATGAAAATATGGTCTTTCCTCAAAATATTCCTTAGGAAGGTCTTCTTCTGATAAAACATTTTCCCAATCCAAAATTTGAAAAGCTAATTCTTTTCCCTGCCCCCAAGAATGCCCAGTTATCTTTATTTTTAATATAGCTTGTTTCATTTTGAATTTTCCTTTCTTTAGTTAAATCTCTTGTTCATGACAATCTGCCCCGTCGGGGTAATAGTAGCTTTTATCTCATACACAGCCAGGAAATGTTTAATATAATCTTCTGTAGTACATACTTTTATTGTACCATGATTCTCACAGATAATAACATCTTGTTCCGAATCATGTGCTAATTTTCGAGCTTGTACCGTGTCAATTTCTTCACTTTGTAGCATGATTATTATCTCCTTTCATTTTTGGTTTATTTCCCGCTCTATTTATATTATCGGTTATTTTGTTTATTTTCTTCATACTTATATAATGCATGTATTATGCCATATAACTTATATACCGTTTTGTGTAATTGGTTTGCAATTCGAGCATATATCAGTTTTTCTGTTTTTATTTATGTTCATTTTTTAAACATTACTGTTTTAAAATTTTATCAATAAAAAAAAAGCGGACCAAAATTAATCAGCCCGCTTTTAATTAATATTTCATTATATCCTACTGTTCTGTTTGATCTACTATATAAAAATAAGAATTCATTCCGCTTATTTCATTTATTATATAGCCTTCATTGGGATGTGTTAAATCTCCATTTACGGTTTGCAACCAATAATATGACCCATCATTAGGATCAATTCCGCACAATAAAACCGGATTACCATTATCTGAATATAAAACAAATCCAGGGTATGTTCCAAATCCCCACATCTTATTACAATTTGCATGGGGCTCATATTCTCTGTATAATATTTCTTTACCTGTTATTGCATACTCTAAATTATCGCCAGTATACCAACTAAAATATCCATAATTTGGTTCTAATCTTTCTCCTGTTAATAATGGAACCATATAATAACAACTTCCAGTTCCATAATACCATAAATTAGGATTAGGTTCACCAAAATCACTTAAGTAAGTTTCATAATTTTCTACACCAAGTGATATAGTCCTATAATATCCATTAACAAAAGTGATAAAAGACATTGTATCTTTTGGAATCCAAAAATCAAAAAATTTTATAAGAGGGGTTTCTCCTGAACAATAAGTCCCAGCTAAAAATAATCTTTTCTGACTAATAGGCATTTCTTTAGATTCTAGATAAACACTATCTCTTGTATAAATACAAGATTCCAAAAGAACAAAAGGATCATTATAATAATCTGATGATGCTATTTCTTTGATTCTATTTAATCTCATCTCATCAGATCTCATAGAAATTACTTTTACGATAGTATTTTCAGGTAACCATGGAAATTGTTCACCGATGGTATAATAACAATAAGATAGATAGATATCATTTTCAATCAATTTTACATCAATACTTATTACACGACCATCTATATTAAAAATATATGTGGGTATAATTTGATTGAATTCCAAATCTAAAACTTTAACTATTATCTTGTCTTTTTCATTATCAATATAATCTAATTTTTGAGTAGCTATAATTATTATATCATTTTTAACTTCTATACCAATGTCAAACTGATTGTCATAATATTGACTTACATTTAAATATTTTGTTTTTATATATTCTCCTGCTGTATTATATTTCTTTATAGCTATAAATTTGAGAGGATGTATATTACAATCGAGAGCAACATATACATAATTGCCTGAGACTTGTAAATCTCTAAAAATTGGATCAAGAATTTGTGTTATTATACTCCATTCAGGACCGTAATAAAAGTGATTATATGATAATTTGTATAATATTGCACAATTGCTTTCATATTCACTATAACCTAAATAAATATCTCCATTATCCGCAATTATAGTTTTTAAATTAAATACATCATGATTAATATACCAATTAGATATACTGGTATATTGCGATATAAAATCTAATGTTATATAAGTTCTGATTGGTCTATAAATTAGATGCCCCTCAAATAATCCAGTTTTATAACCTGATAAAAAAATAAAATTTAAGATTACTTTCATATCAGTATAATGTATTTCACTATTAGGATCTGCAGGGATATTTATATCTTCTAAAATCATATTAGTAGATTTGTCTATTTTTGATATTTTATGAGTATATGGTGATTTATCATTCGATGTTAAAAGAAATAAAAAATCATCATATTCAATTGTTTTAATTGTAACTCCATTTCGATTATAAGTAAATTCTCGTTCGGGTGTCTCAACAAAATATGCATGGCATATATAACGAGATAGAGAATTAAACAAAAACATTAAGCTTAAAGCTAGGATTACAATTAAGATTAATTTACTACAACTACGCATTACTACTACCTCCAAGGTTTTAGATTTTATTTTACGATCAAATCAGAATTGACTTGATCTATTTGGGCTTGATAATCAGAAGGAAGGGGTAGATTGTGTTTTCGATAAAGTTTCTCATTTATTTTGTTGGATATGATTGATTTATAAATGATGGGATATGATTTAGGAATAGTTAAATGTAATTTAAGAAGAATGTTGCGAAAATATTCATAACATAATAATTCGCGGAAATCAATAAGACAAGCTATATTGTCTGGATGAGTGTGCAAGAGCTGATTGGACCGACATAAGATTTCTTGTGTATACCAATAACATAACTGAAAATCTGAGTAATTATGTAAATAATCAGCCAATTTTGTCAAAGATAAATTACAATCAGACATTAAATACCAATGTATACCCGTCTTTGTCCTTCCCGGGATATCGTCTAATCTATACATAGATAAAGCAACTTGTATTGGATCTCTATGTAATATGATAATCTCAATATCACTATTCAATTCCAGCATTGGTTCTATAAATCCCTTACCGAAGCTATGGCATGTCTCTATATAAGTTGATTTGTTATTTTCTTCTAGTAATTGATCTATAGCATTGAGTTTTATTTTACAGAATTCTTTTACATTAAAATTGTGCCGGGTTTTAAGATAAACAAATGCATCAGAAAATAAGGGTTTGGGTTCATGTTCTGCATGGACTTGTGGTAATGGGCGCAATAGTTCTGTTAACAAAGCTGTACCGCTTCTGCCTGTTGTGAGTGTAAAAATTATACGTTTCATTGACAAATTATTTCGCTTATCCAATAAATTACAACACCTGATATAATACCTAATAAATACATTACCATTTTTATTTCCCTCCTTTTTGCAAAGATTCTACAATCTTACATGCAAGTTTCTTGCCAATACCGGGTATTTCTCTCCAATCATCCTCACTAGCCATACACATTTCTAATACAGATCCGAATTTATTATTAATTAAACCAGCCTTCTTCCTACCTATCCCGTCTAATTCCTTAGCAACTCGTTTAAGCAATGTTGGCTTAACAAAGCTTATTTCAGGCTCATGTTCTTGCATCAATGCTCTATGTTCATCATATTCTTTATCTGTCCACCAACTATACAGGCTGGTAATAAATTGAACAGTTTCTTTTGGAGATGTAGTAAACCATATCCTAACATTTCCCATGATAGATAAAGTTAATAAATATTTTATTATATGTGAAGTCTTATGAAAACGGTGATCAAATTTATAATCTTGCCAGCCAGTGTGAGTATACATTTGAACTAAACCATCTGTGGGGGATGTACGCCATATTCCCTCAATGATTATCCAGATATAATTATAAGTTGATAATAGCCCTGGAAGTTGATGCCCTACTAAACGCCCAGATGTCATTGAACTTATTAAATCTGACATAACTTTTCGTTCAATAGCTACAGAGACTATGCCAGTTGGTCCATTGCCAAAAAATATGAAATCACCAAAATCTAAATTGTCTAATTGCGCTGTATTTTTGGGAAAATATTTTAATAATTCCTTTGAGCCTGTGCGATTATCTATAATAATCATTAACTCAATATCAAACTCTTTAAAGTCTCAAAGCTGGCATCTTCATTCACCAACTCCACACCATCAAATTGAGCTGTATCTCTACAATCCAATATCTTGACTATAAAATCACTATCTTTTTTATAGCATTCACAATTAACCTGGACTATGTGTGGAAATTTTCTATAACCATCGAGCAATCTTCTACCTGTTTTCATTTCCTTTACCTGCCCATTTGGCATAGTATATTTTTTATATTCGTCTTTCATTTCATGGATAGTTATTAAGTTTTTTATAGGTTTGCCTTCTTTGCGGTCATATACTGATTTGAATAACGCAGCAAGTTCTATATATACTGGACCATACAAAAATGGATCAACTTGGCCCAATTTACCAAATCGAGCTACACAGATTAATTGATAAATTTCCGTAGCATTATCAATTCCAATGGTTTTAATATCATTATCTCTTAAAGCTTCTCGGAAATCAGATTTATAAGTTTCCCAAATATCAATAGCTTCATCGATATTGTATTTCAAGGGATTACTGGTTTCTGCTTCTGCAGCTTTTCTTGAAATAGCTTTGGATATTTTCTTTATCTCAAGTGGAATGTGATATTGTTTAAGGTAGATATCTTTTTCTTTTGCAAATTTTTGAGCTACTCCATATGTACCCATATTGGTGCTAAGTAATCCTATTGGCCCCGGAGCTGTTAAGAGCTGATATGTTCGGCCTTTTTTCTGTTCTCCGCGGTAATCTACTACTAGATTAGGTTCCCGGTGGGTTGTGGCTTTGGTAAAACCTCTATTTTGTAACATTTATTTTCTCCCATTTTTTTTTCTTTTATTAATTCTTTGTATTTTTGGTATGCTTCACTTTTAGGTTGTGCTTGACCTAATCCCTTACACCAGTAATCATTACGTAATAATACCTTACATAATCTCCTCCAAGAAGGTGCCCAACATTTACTTTCCAATTCATAAGGAGCTTCATCTGGTATTTCTTTATAACCTCTCTGATGCCATCCCCAAATAAATTTTTTAAATCTATTAATATAATGTTTTTTTGTTTTTTCTGGCATTGTTTGAAGTAATAAATTACAAAAACTACGCCAAGTATGATTATTTGGTTTGGTTATTTTGTTATAACCAGTCATATTACCTTTCTCTTGTATATATAATGCACCAGAATTTGCACCGTTGACTCTAGCAATTAATTTAAACCAAGTATTTGGCTCTAAAATATGATATAACCATAATCCTTGACGTTGATCATCCCCATAAGGTTGGCAAAGTCTTTGTTGGCTTAATTTTACACCTGCCATATTCATTTTATCATAAATTTTATTATAAGGTTTGTCCTGATGTCTAGCATGATATACCCAAATATCTTCAGTTTTCCAATCATAAATAGGATAAATATTGTATGTGTGTTTAGATGTTTTTGTTGTCCAACGGTGATTATTAAACATCAAATCTTTTTTTTCCCAAGTAGCTATTGCACAATATCTATGCAGACTTTCATCCGCTCGTATTCCAACAAAAATAGCTGTGTTTTTTCCTCCACTATACCAATTACCGAATAAAGGCACAAATTCTTCAAATTCCATAGGAGGGATATAAAAGGAATAGTCATTTTCTGTTTTTGCCCATACTGGTTTTTCTCGCACCCAAATATCTTTCTTGTTTTCTTCCCAACAAATCCAACGTGGTTCAAAATTAGAAACTGCATTTCTTAATAACATAGGAACGCAAACCCAATGTGGATCAATATAATCAGAATAAATATTAAATATATTCTTTAAATGTGTTATTGTGTCTGCATATTGTGCTTCCATATCAATAAATAATAATGCTACTTTTCTATTTCTTTTTATAGCCTCTTCAAGTACTAGATGTACCATAACAGTACTATCCTTACCTCCAGAAAAAGAACATGAAATATGTTCAAAATTATCAAAAACAATACTAATGCGTTTTTTGGAGGCTGTCAAAACATCTGTATTATTATACTTTTTTACTTTTAACATATCAATACAAACTCATCTGATTAGTAGAAATAGCTTCTTCCATAGAAATTTCTTTTCTACCATTATTAACTAACCATTTATTTAAATACTTTAATGCTATTTCATTTGCATGCATTTGCTCTTCCTGTGATAATAAATTAAATCCTCCTCGAAATGTAGCAGGTATACCCGTTGCATAACACATTGCTGCTTGTCCCAACCATGCTATTCTATTTAGAGCTGAATTAGTTAAATAATGTTCACATGAATATTTCCATTCAGTTATTACACAGTTTAATGTCTCACTAAATATTTCATGATTATTTAAGAAATCATGATAAGCTTGTTCACATTCTTCTTTTTTCATTCCTTCCATAGTTGTAGCATAAAACCCTGCTTTATAACATTCCCATTTACTATAATGGTGAAAGATTCTATTCTCATCATTTGTATTAATAGTTCTAAATTTTTCAGTTTCACTTTGATCATATGTTGTTATATCATCTGATAATTCTTCTTTTTTATCATCAAATTCAGAATCGATAATATCCCATGATTTAGAAAATTCTTGATCTGTAAATAATTTTGCAAGTCCTGTTATTTGACATAATCTTAATATTTCATCTTCGTCCATTCCTAATTGTTTAGCTATTCTTTCATTAGTCCAATTTCTATTTTTTAATTCTAAAATAATATCTGACATACCTAAAACTGTATGTTTACCCCTTGCCCTATTATGTCTAATAGTAGAAGCTATTCTATCACCCTTTTCAGATCGTTCATCATTTATTACTGTTACAGGTAGATAATCATGAATACGCTTTTTAATCTGTTTATATTCTTTTCCAACTCTATTTCTATGGAATCCATCTATTACTTCATAATGATCATCATTTTTCCATGCTACTATTGGTTGCGTATATCCATCATTTTCAATAGACACTTTTAATAATTCCATTTCAGGTGGAGCAACAATATTAGGATTATAATCATTTGCCTTAACTTTATTATTTTTTACCCAAATAACACAATCTACAGGTTCTTCTTTAAAAGGACTTATTTTGTGTAATTCTTTTTTTATTATATTAATATATTTTATTTTATCATCTATTTCTAATTTACTTATATCATAAATTAAATCATTTATAGAATTTAAAATTTTATCAATCATTAATCATAGTCCTTGCATGTTCTAATAACATATCCCAGTTATTTTGTAATTCTTCATCTGTAAATTCTAATAAAAAAGGTATACATTTAGGCCCTGTAAATTTATAATCCCCCATAATATACAAAACATGAAATCTTGCAATGTTATATCCAGAAACATAACAATACGCTTTAATTTGTACCATCCATTTCCATACATTCCAAGGCTTTGTTTTTGTACTTCTCCATGTACATTTATATTCATCAACAATTTCTTGTTCTGGCTTAATACCATCAGGAGAACATGCTATACCATCTTTATGAATTGCTTTTGGCCTAAAACCTAATAAAGATTTAAATGCTAATGTTAAACATTCTTCCCAAATAAAACCAATAACAGCAAACCAAGGATTACTAAATCCTTTTTTTCTTTCATATTCTTTAGGATATAATATTTTTTCTATATCATTTATTATAGCAGTTAAATGCAAATCTTTACTTCTTGGACCTGTTGTATTATATATTTTTTCTACTATATCATTAGCCATTATTTCAGGTAATTCAATAGTTGTCATTTAAAATATCCTCTACGTTTCTTCTTAGTATATATTTCACAAGCCACACTTGATCTTTCTTTATGTTGCTGTGCCACCATCTTATTATTTTTTCTTTGCATGAACCAAACTCTTATCTTATAAAATCTTTGCGGTATCTGAAAATGATAAAATCCCAATGTCAATACCACCAATAAACCGTCTAAAATATTGGCCCAACCAGTCAACCAATATAACAACCTAGATAATGCTGGATTTATATTCCCAAAATGTCTTAATTTATATTTTTTAAACATCACATCTCCACTAAAAGAGGTGGGGGATTTTCACCCCCCAAACCTCATGATTTAAGTTTTACAGTATTACTGGCTTCATCATATTCATATGGCATATCTTCAGCTTTAAGTACAGCATCTTGAATAATCTTAACACCTATCTTAACTTGATCAGGATCGCCTTTAAGATCTGGATCACCAAAAACCAAAGGTGATATCTTATTCTTGAGCAAACCATCCGGATTTTCACTAAGATATTTAATCAAATACTCTTTTGCTCTTTCTACAATTTCATCAGGAGAAGAAGATGCTTTCTGTGTATTCTTTGTTGTGCCGGCCTTTTTCTTACCATTAGTTTTTCCGCCTGAAATATGTTCCGGTAATTCATAAATCTTAGTAACAATAGTCACAGAATATTTACCGTCTTTTCCTATCGTTGACTTGCCGGAATCAATCTCTTTGGATTCAAAATGGCATTTAAGACCAATCAGCAATTTCTTGACATCTACTTCGCCTTTCATGGCACTGGGCGGATAATTTGCATTTTTGATTGACGTGAGAAATTGCATTCCTGCACATTTATCAGAAAATCCACCAAATCCTTCAACAACAGCCTTGAATCCGGTTTTACTTTCATTTGGAGCTATTTGATTCGGGGAACCCATTTTAAAAAACTTAGGAACAGGCTCAAATCCTTCCTCCAAATCGACAACAATATTAAAACCCACCAAGGCCTCACCATTGTTATAATTATCATTTTGGTATATTGTTGTCCCTGCATCAATAATCTTTCCGTCTACATTATCCAGATATCCAAAATGTACTGCATCATCTGGATCTAAACTCAATAAAATCTCTTCTGCCATAATTCCTCCATGGATGGAATAAAGGTTTATAGGGTTGACTAATATTTCATGTTTTGCCAGGCATCACCTCCCCAACGACGGCCCAGGTTTATAGGGCGTTTGATTGGTATAGTTGCAGGGTTTATTTGTTTCATTATAGGTGTCCAATATTTTGAGAACAGATAATAACGGGTAAACATGATACCAACCTGTGGCGGTTTTAATTTTGTAGGTAAGTATTGTATATTAGTATATTTGAATGTAGTAAAATCCAGATACCAAGTGCAGAACCAATCACAGATATTTGATTTTATGTATGCTAGTTTTAAAAATATGTGCCCGCGTAATGATAACATAATGCTTGCCTCCCTGTAAAATGATTATGTTAATTTCCCTATATAATCTTTTGTTAATACATAAATATCTGCTTCTTTTGCCAAATCGTTATATAACTCTTTAGCCCATATTTCAGGTCTAGGTTTCAAATTAGCTGCCACTATTCGTTTTATACTATCTTCTAATATTTCTATTATAAATTCTTCATTAAGCATTATAATTTCTCTTGTGGTTCTGGTATTGTATTACTTTGCCTCAATAATCTCTTAAACCATCTATGCATAAATCTTTCATTCTTTTTCTTAAACCATAACCAATGATTATCAATAATAGAAGTCTCGCATCTATCATTCTCAAATCTCCAACCTCTACCACATGCCTGCTCCAAAGTTATCATAGTCATGTTATTATAATAATCCGGGTTTAATTCTCTTCGGATCTTGTCAACTTTGCGCCGAGCATCAGGGAAAAATATTTTTGTAATGATTTGGTATTCGCATTCTCGCCCTGGAAAATCATAACCCGTAGTTATAGAAGGTGATAGTAAAATATTTGGTGGATTATCTTTATTCGATTTAAAATACTGAATCATTTTTTCTCTATCTTTTGAATCATGAATTATCATTTGATCTGAATATTCACTTTGAGCATAAATTATTTTACAATTATCATAACTAACAGAATGTATTATTCCATTTCTATCTAATCTATTACCTATTATATTATCAATTCTACTTAACCAAATTCTATAATCTTGTTCCTTCATTCTATATTTGCCGTAAACTCTCACTGTAGGTATAAAAGTTATAGGATGATTCTTTGCCGGAAAATAGCTATCAAATTCATAATAAGTAATATCTTCTTTATCTGGCCCAAGATATTCAACCATCCCAGAATTAATTGTAGCTGAAGTTAATAAAATCTGGCTAATATCTTTGAATAACATTTCCTCTGCAAAATCCAAAGGTTGTATAGGATCAAATGTCAAAGCTTTGCCTGTGTGTTCTACAACCCACTGTGTCGGATCGGCATCGATAATTATATTTGCAAATCTTTGGGCAAAATCACATATTGCCTGAAATCTTTTATCATTTATTTTCTCTCTAAGAATATGTTTGTCTTTTGATATCTGTTCTACATAAGCAATTGTTTGTTTACTTATATCTTTTATCCAGGACCAATAATGCTCGTCACCAAGATTATTATCTGGCAAATCAATTTTAAGTATATTTTCACATGTCCATTGGGTCAATGTTAAACTTAAAGCATCCAACATTTTTGAGGTAGTGTCATGTGCTTCATCACATACCAAGAAATCAATAGGCCCGATAGCTTCAAATAATCTCCGATGTTTAAACCAAAAAGCATAATTTGTTATTATTATATTTGAATTCCGCGCCTTAGCTAAATTATCATAATAAGGACACCCAGACTTTTTATAGCTACATGCTAGCCCAAATCTACAAGGACCATATTCGCAAGATATCGGGAATAACTGACATTTATATTCATTTTTGCCCATAACTATAGTTGCGCCAGGTTCCTGGCCAAAATCTCTATATAGTTGGTGTTGTAATCCTTTTGTCGATGTTAATATAGCTGTACGTTTTCCGGATAGAATTGCCGCAGTAATATAATCAAGAGATTTTCCCCCACCTGTAGGTTTATTTGAGATAGTGAAACGTGTCTCAGGTTGAGATATTAATAATATTGCACGTTCTTGATCCTGCCGCCAGGAGGTAAATTTAACGGGCAGGCCGAATGCTTCTGGTGGTGGTAGTTGATATTGATTCATATATTACCCCATTGTACAGCCATTGCTTCAGCTATGCCCTTATATGTTCTACTTCTATTTTTCCATCTATCCTTATTTGGTGACATTTTGAATACTTTTTGCTCACGCCCACTTACAACATTTGTCGGTTTTAACTTTGGTAAATTCTTTAACCAAAGACAAGTAGCTTTAGTTTCACCATGCCCAAACATCCATGGCTGGATTATTTGATCTGGTTTTCTGTATTTTGTGCTCATAACCCCTATTGGATTTTCAATTGCTATTTTTGATATTGGAGCATGTACTAATTTCATAAAGAAATTGATCGCTTCTTTTTGCTCTGTTTGCTTATATTTGAACCAACGGCCCCCACTTCTGGCCAGATGTGTGCAGGGGGGAAAAGCAATTAACATATCCCAGCTATCATTTAACCACCATCCTACATTACCTTCTAAATGATAACCCTTTTCTGCACTTTCTGTGGGTAGTAAATCACAACTCCAAGCATCGTGTTTTTTTAAACGGAATGCATCGCGTACTATACCAGAAAATTCGCAAGCAACCAATATTCGCATATTATTTATCCCACAAATTTAAGATTAACATCTAACATCCCATACCCCAAATTATTCACTACTTTTTCAATCACATTCGGATCTAACACTAATACCTCTTTCTCTTGCACCCCCCACTTTTCCGCACTTTCTCTATCTTTCATCCAGATGTCTAATTGTCCTCTTTTTCTCTTATGCATCCGATCATCAATCACAAATTCATTACCATCAATATATACCTTACACCCCCTCCCCAACCCTAATTCTTCTAGATCCCTACTAACTGCTACCATACCATCATATACAGGATTATTCCAAGCCGCAATATGTGGTGTATCATCTGTCTGACATACTTCAGAATTATAAGCTGTAACTTTTGACTTGATACACAACACAGGAATCTCTGTCTGTTGTGATAACTTACCTGATATCTCATAGATTATCAATGTCTTTGGTGGTGTATAATTCTTATACATCATACAGCACAAAGTTATTACAACAATTATAACACATAAAAATAAACAAAATCGTAACATAATTTATTTCTTTTCTTTATATAATAATTCAATATCATCAATAGAATCTAATAATTCTTTATATTCATTCAATATTCTTTGTTCATAATGATTTCTCCAGTCCTCATCTTTTAATTCTCTTGCAATTCTTAGTATATCTAAAACATGCCGTGCTGCTCTTCTTGGTAACTTCTTACTCTTACAATAAGCAACTCTTTTCCCAAGTTCAATCATAACATCATTAAACCCGGTTAACATTGTCTCTTCTATCATAAGATTTCTCATGCTCTCTATGCGCTTTAAATCCGATGTGGGTAGCTGTTTATCCGGGATAGTATCTATCCAAGTAAACAACATATATAAAGCATGTCTTACAATCTGTCCCCGGTTTATATATGGATATTTTTTAAACTTAACCATGCGGTCCATTTGGGCTATCCAAGTTTTTGGCAAAGGTGTTTTTTCTGTGACATTATGGCCTTTGTCATCATCTGCACCTGGGATAATCCACTCATTTGCATAGTCAAGGATTAATTCACGATATACATGTTTACCATTATCTGACAATCAAAATACCCCCTTATAATCTCCAAATTAAAAGACTTACAGAAGATACCAAACCACCAAAAAATCCACCAATAGCTGAATATGTTTTGCTCCAAAAAGAATGGCTTTTGAGTTTCTTGTCTATCTCATCAAGTCTTTCAAGTATTTTTTCGTCTTGTTTACACATTTTATAAGTTCTATCATATAATACGCCAAGTTTAGACTTATCATCCATACAATCAAATGTTTCGCGGCTTACTTCACCGTTCATATTTCCTTCAACTCCTTTAATAATTCTTTTTTTAGGGCCAATCTTTGCTTATTGCTATTGCCAAATTTAAGTTTATTAATAGCTTTTTTTAATTTTAAACTAATACAAGCACGTGTGCAATGCATAATTTCTGCTATATCTTTTAATGATCTTGATTTACCATCAAAACCATAATATAATTTTATGAGATTTATTTCAGCATAAGTTAAACATTGGCTCATTAATTTATTAAGTAAATCAAAAATTTTATCTAATTGTGATTCATCTTTTATTTTTTCTGGTATATATAAATCAAGTAATATATTATTATCAATATGTGTTTTTCTATATTCATCTACTATAGCCCATTTTAGATTATTACGTATATGAGCTGCAACATAAGCTCGGAAATCTGGATCATTATCTATATTTATTTTTTTCTTATATGTACTGATAGCTTTGAGTATAGCCAAAAAACCTATTTGGAATAGTTCTTCTTGGTCATATTCTTTAAAATCATCATATAATATTTTATATAGGATTTTAGTATATGCCATTGCTATTTCATTACGTTCTTCTATCGTCATAATTATCTTTTAAAAATTTCTTCTATTTCTTTATTTATTAGAAAATTACTTAAACATTCTTTTGAACATATTGGGGGTTCAATGGGCAAACCTTGACAACTACAATCTCGTCCTGAGCAACAAAATCTAGGTATATAATTATCAACTGGCTTATCACAAATTATACAATAATATTTCATTACGTTCATCTATTGTCACTTTATCTGCCCTTCAAAACATTTTGTAGATAATTTAATTCTAATTTACTTAATTCTCTATGATAAGTCAGACAATACAAACAATCTTTGCAAAATAATAATCTAATATTTTCTATAGTAACTTCTATACAATTAGTATGTCTACATTTATCCATTATATTAATCCCGGTAATATTTTGTCATACCAATCTTCTATTGACAGTTTTTGTTCAGCTACTATTTTGAGTCTATGCGCTATACATTCTTTATTTGTTTTTATATCATCCAACATTCCTTTTAATACTTCCCATTTATCACCCACTTCTGCACGATATTTTATATATTTCTCTGCTATTTCTGGACCACCAAACATATAAGTAGCAAGTATTCTATTTCTTGCCATGTCGTCATAATACCAATTATAACCCCGGGAAATATATTTATTGGCATAATGATAGCATGGTTCTCCAGGATAAATCCATTTATTTTTCCCAAGAATAGCTAAAGTAAAATTTATGAAATGCTCACCTCCACCATAGACACCTAATTCTTTGGGCCAACCTCCCAATAAGTCGTACAATCCCCTCTCCATAAACATGAAGCAGGTTGACATGCATGGCACTTTATATGGTTGACTAAAGCTTTTTCTGTATTTTGTAAATGAGTAGTGATATTCTCCAGCATCTCTGGCGTTAATTTCATTCCAGGGAAGGACACAGTTTTTCCGTCGGTTGTAATCTTGCACGTCTTTTTCATTCATGCCTCCTTTGAATTTATATATTAATTCCCCACCTTGCCGTTCGCACATATAAGCTATTGGGATATGTAAAGTGCCATTGAGTCTTTTATAACTATCAGCGTAATAAAAGAAAGCTTTTCGGATACTACTTTGACTAGGGATTATATGTGCATCACAAAAGAAAAGAATATCACCTGTGGAAGCTGCAACACCTGCATTTTTGGCTTGCCAGTGAGAAAGTTTTTTATCATAAGTTATATATTTTAGCCATGGCCTACAACCCCCTGCAAGCTCTTTCATGCGGGGTGTGCCTGGATCTTGTGTACGATGAATATCATAGCCTTTATCTAATAAATCTTTAATATTAACCAATGCCTCTTTATATGGAACCTGTAATTCAGGATATAGAGATAATGCATTTTGCACACGTTGTCCAAAATTATTGATAAAATCTTCAATTAGAATTGCATTCGGATATTTTTCCCCCCGTTTTACTGTTTGTTGTGCTGCTTCTTCACACCAGTTATCAATAAGTATAATTTCAAAATCATGCCCAACATGTACAACTGATCTAAGCTCATTCCACAAAGCTTGTACTGTGAATTCAATTTGAGGATATTCTATGCAATATGGGATTATGACAGAGAGTTTCATAAAAGCTCCTTAATCTGGGCTATCTGCACCTCTAGGCTTACAATCTTGTGTATACACACCCCAGCCACTACACACCCAAGAATTAACAGAAAATAGATAAACATATTTATCATAATAAGGATATTTCATTATTTATTCCCTTTCACTTTTATATATTCTGTAAACCAAGCCTTACTTCCCTTTTTCCTGTATCCGTTTTTAATCATCCATGGCCGGCCAATATCTCTCACTATAGGACCTTTACCTCTCATACCCCATACACCATATCTATTAAGGTCTTGAAATAAATGTTTAAATTTTTGGTTTTTGCCTTTGATTTGTTTCTCTGGATTACGATTAGGATTAAGCTGGGGTGCAATTTCATTAATAAAAGATTGTCTAATAAGAGATGGATGGCCAGTAAAACCCAATAAGCCTCGTTCATTTGGTGGTATTTCATAAAATATACCATTCCAGGGTATATATTTATTCCAATTTTTTGTCCAATAAGTACCCCCCTTGAAAGCATTAAGGCGTAATATTTGCAAAGTTGGGAATTTTTGCATAATTCTAATAAGATTGAGCAAATCTACAGATTGTAATAATTCCCAATCATCCTCAAGATGGAAAGTGAAATCAGCAGGAGTAGCATTACAACACCATGTACGCCAAAAAGCTTTTCCAAAATGTGCTTTAATCGGTTCATGAATACCTATATCACTTTTTGGAAACATTTTTCTAAATATATATCTGGTTTCTTCTTTTGTGCCCTCTCCAATTGGATCTAAATTAATATATATACCAATTTTTAATCTTGGATCTTTTTCCATTGCTGGATAAAACATCTTCTCACAAAAGCTTTTTAATACTCTTTCATGTAATTCTGGCCGTCGTATTGCTGTCATTGTTATATTAATGATCATAATATTTCCCTTAATTTTGATTCAGATGTTGTTAAAAATGAATATAATAATTTATTTTCATGCCATAATTCTACTACCATATCAGATAATCTATTATCAATTATTCGTATATTAAATTCATTCTTTTTTAAGTTTATATTTTTTATATACGAGTTATGACATTTTAATTTTATTTCCACTTTTCTAACCTTTCAAAATACATAAGATTTTGATAATATGCTTTGATGCCTTTTTTATTTCGCCATTTTTGCCATTTAAATTGTAATAAAGTTTCTACAGGTCTTATTTGTTGTAAAGTATTATCTACATATTCATCGATCAAAATGTCTGGTCTTATATAATTTTTATCTTTAAATTTTTGTTCCCAATATTCTTTTGGTTGACAATTATGATGATGTATTCCACCTTGTCCCGGACCTGCTGCTGAAAATAAAATCCTATCTGATAATGAATATAAATTATCTAAGAAAATATTTGTGTATTCTGGCTCTATGTGTTCAGCAACTTCAAAGCAAATAGCAAGATCAAATTTTCTGAAAGTAAACGGATGTTCTATTTTATCTTTTCGTAAATCATATATCCAAATCCTATCAAAATTTTCTACATCAGATAATGCATTAACCGTGCCCTCAATACCAAATGTTTGTATATTTCTATTAATAAATCCTTTAACAAGATCCCCATTACCACAGCCTATATCAATTACACTTTTAGGTTTTAAAACATCAATTATAGCATCACAAACAATAGGTATCCGCCAAGCTAAAGATTTACGCCTAGTAAAGAATTTTTTTGAATAAGCTTTGTCTAGATTATACATTATGCTATTAAGCTCCACATAAATAATATACCTAATATAAACCCAAATATAAAAAGCATCATTTTAATTTCCCCAAATTTTCCAATACTGTTTTAAAATCACCAGATTGAACATTCTTTATAGCATTAATCAAACTTGCCATTCTTGGCAATGCAACCTCCCACAAACCATTTACAGAATGATACCATTTGACTAATTCTGATCTATATATATTAAAAGACATCCAATTTGTCGGTATCTTTGCCCAAGCCCTCTCAATTGCCTTTTCCCAATCCAGAATATAATGACTATTACATATAGTTACAAATTCATTTTCCTGCATCCATGGACTATATCTTTTAGGATCTTTTATCATTATAGGAATACCACATGATAAAGCTTCTAATACACTTCGGTCATTTTGCCCCCCAGGGCCAGCATGAATTAGAAGCTTGGAGTTGTTCATAAGTTTAGCAAGACAAGATCTTTTTTGCGCCCCAGGTTTATATAACCAGATCGGCCAGGATTTATTTATTAGATCATTTGTTTTGGCCCGGATCATTCCTCCTGGCATTATGTAATGAAGATCTTTGAATTTTTTGTCTTTTGCGGCTAAGGCATTGCAAGCTTGAAGTGCCAAGAATTGACCTTTTTTGGTATGAATGTGGGAGGCACCCAACATAATGTCATATTTGTGTTGCGCGGGTATTATTGGCTTGAAGATATATTCATTTACAGGTTTGCGATAAGGAAAAACTAATCTTTCTTTTTTATTTTTTATATTAAAATAAAAATCTGTCCAGGTATCTTTTTCTTCAGGAATTAAATCATTTAATATAATATCCCAATATGGCCAATGACCATGATTTGTATTTGCACGGTAATATAACTTCCAATATTCCTTTTTATCTAATTTATTCAAAAATGGAAGCCATGATCTAAATCCACCTCTAAAAAATAATACATCTCTTTTTGTGGCTACATTATTAAAGCATTCTATTGTTGGAACGCAATATATTGTACTCGTCGTCGTAGGCCTTAAAGTTCCATTTCCCCTTTTTGAATCTATAATATGATATACATGATCAACAGTACCAGTTACAGCTAATAAATCCAACAATGCAAATACACCATCGGATTGAAGATTAATAGCAAATTTATTGGTTGCAGGCTGTTCTAATTCAGATAAAGAAATAGAGCGGTTGCAGGGTTGATCACTCACATAGAAAAAGATTAGATTCATTATATCCATCCTCTACTCGCAGCCATTATTGGAGCATAGTAATACTTATACAATGCATCTAAATTATAACTTTTTATGAAGTGATTTTTTGATCTCAAAGCTTTGTTCAAATCAAATTCATGTAAAATAACCTTAGCTATTTCTTTC
The DNA here is from genome assembly GCA_048883045.1 of Candidatus Thorarchaeota archaeon. Lineage (GTDB taxonomy): Archaea > Asgardarchaeota > Lokiarchaeia > Sigyniarchaeales > SOKP01 > Loki-b32. Next base: position 25,648 of record JBHLRA010000003.1, read on the forward strand.
AAATAAGCTGGCAAATCAGGAGCATTAAAAGTCACTTCATGGCTTCCCATGGCAAAGAATAAAGCATTAAAATCTGTTATTTCTTTCATAACATCAAGAGATTTATTGAGGACCAATAAATTACCAAATAAAGCAGCTTCCGCAATTGCAAGCCCAAATGTCTCTTCTTTTGTGAGACTAATATAAATATTTGTATAGTGGAGCAGATCAAATATTAAATCATGACTTATTCCAACCTCACATTTACCTTTATCAAAATCACTTGTAAAGAATAAATCTTTATTTGGTATAAGTCCCAGATCAATAGCTGCTTTTTTATAGCGGTCAACTTTATCACGATATTTATCAACATTACACCATTGATTCGCAATTATCAAACAAACTTCCCGCCCTAAGCGTTTCATCTCTGCAAAGATATGGATATTTTCTAAAACTCTTTTGGACTCAAATCTATCTACTGCAGCCATATATAATTGCTTGATATCTGCTGTCAATAGCCCTGGACACCAATCCAAAAACTTTAATGTTTGATCTGAATTTAACTGCCCAAATGTCCGGAAATCTTTAGGGTGGGGTATTACCAGTACATCTTTTTTCCATCCTTTGAATTGTTCCGCGCAACGTAAAGAATCCGACTCGTTCGGATATACAAGTTTATGCTGGCCCCCATATAAAGCAATATTCCAATAGTCGCGACCATTTGGGCCAACATTGGGAACACTATGAATCCAGTGCATAAAACGGGTATCAGGTAACTCTTTTGAAGCTTCAGCACAGGCTAGGCCGTATGGTAGATTCCAGCCCTGAAAAATCCAGTCATGAGTAAAAGCCAACTTGATCTCAAGTCGTCTAAATTCTTTCCGAAGCATTTGGGCAGTATTATTTTTTAATAATAATAATTCTGGTATCTTTTTTGCTTCTGTGGGGTCTGCTGGGATAGTTACTGTTTGACCATTGTTTGTTTTGAAACTAAAACCTTCTTTAAGTTTCCGGGCATAGTCTAAACTGAATTGCTGTAACGATTGAAAATCGAATAAATGCCCCTTGGGAACTTTCTTTTCAAGAATCACACCTTCAGGTAATGGTTCTGTATCTTCGTATGTTTCTAACACATATAGATGGACCTCATGCCCGTTTTTTATCAGCATTGTTGCTTGGTCTTTTGCAATACCTACCAGGGAATAACCGCGTCTAAAATCACCGAAGTTTGTTAAGATAGCGACTTTCAATTATTTTGCCTCCCATGACTGAATTTGTTTCTTATCCTCTTTAACCATGATATTTTCTTTAAATACCTTGGATCAATGTTTTTTAAATCATCTTCTAATATTGTCAAATCATTACATATAAATTCGATCTGATAAACTCTTTGCTTCATATGCACAAACTGCGCCACATTAACCTTAATTCCTGGTTTATTTCGCCATTTAGTAAAAACCTGCCACACATCAGAAGGAATTATGTCATAACAAATCAAACTGATTGCATTGTTTTTTACAAGACGTTTATGCAATTTTTTATTCATGACCCTGACCATGCTCCTGATCCTGATCTTGCCCATGCTCCTGACCCTGACCTTGCCCATGACCATGCCCCTGACCCTGACCATGACCATGCTCCTGATCCTGACCCTGACCCTGACCATGACCTTGCTCCTGACCATGACCATGACCATGACCTTGACCTTGACCATGACCTTGCTCCTGACCATGACCATGACCATGATCTTGACCTTGACCTTGTTTTTTTGGATAATTGTCTTTTACTGATAAACATACTCATGACCCTGACCATGACCTTGCTCCTGACCCTGACCATGACCTTGCTCCTGACCATGACCATGACCTTGCTCCTGACCATGACCATGACCATGATCTTGACCTTGCTCCTGACCATGACCATGACCATGACCTTGACCTTGACCATGACCTTGCTCCTGACCATGACCATGACCATGACCTTATTCTTTTGGATAATTGTCTTTTATTAATAAACATAATATATAATCCTATAATATTATGGTATTACTTTAGTTATAAAATATGATTCTATTGAATTAAGTCTGATACATAATTCATTAGTAGGTAATTTTTGACAATCATTCCATGATTTGTTTTGCCATGCGCCGGTTTCATAGACAATGTAGGGATTTTTTAAGATCAAAAAATTATCATTTATAGCAATCAATGTACCTGTGTAATGATAAATTCCGCAAAAAATGAACAGTTGTTGATCCAGATATACTTCTAATTCTTGTTTAGTTTCAGTTTCAATTATTCTTTTCATAAATGCCTCCCTTTTTGGTGTTAAATATTATCCTGATCTTGACCATGACCTTGACCTTGACCCTGACCATGACCATGCTCCTGATCCTGACCCTGACCCTGACCATGATCTTGACCTTGACCATGCTCCTGACCTTGACCTTGACCCTGATCTTGACCCTGCTCTTCTATATAATTTCCTTCTATTGATAAACATAGTATTATATTACCAATCGTATGTCAAAGTTGCATATACTGTCTCATCATTTGTAACCCTGTTGATCCTATATCCAACAAATCCAGCCCATCCCCAGGAGCCTCTTGATTGTTTGACACCATGTCCAATTGATGTATATGTATTATCTATTGTCATTCTGGAGATATGGTCTATTCCGTAAGCGTTATCAAAATTAACTTTAACCCGGCCCAATTCCAGCCCATTGACAGATTTGAATATGATATTACCAAATGCCCAATATGTACCTTTTGGGAAAGTGACAATAACTTCTGTGGATGCAGTCCCATTATCATGATCAATTGTTATTTCAGGAGATAATATTTTTATATTTGGCTGATCACCAGCTATTTTTAACGTTATAGGCGAGTCAGAAGTAACAGTGATGTGAAACTGTGCAAAGCCGTCTGGTTTTACCTTTGCTATTACCTGCGCAGGATTAAAATAAAGTTTTGTATAATTAACAAATAGTCCAGATCCAGGGGATGCAATTGGTGCACCATAATATTTTGCATTTGTGATTTGATTATAATTTAAGGAATCGGCTTCGGAATTTATATCATTATGAAGCTGTATAGCTTGATTTTCAATGACACCAGAATTGTCAATATTAATATAATTATTCGTAGTAGAATTTATACTATGATCATAATTATATGTTTGATCCACATCATAATGATAATCCGTATCATTATAATTATTGTACGTGTTTTCGGTAGTGTTATAAGTGCCATAATCATAATAATTATCATTATGGTGTGTTGCTCCATCTGCAAAACAATTTACTGCAAAACAAAGCAGAATACAAAGAATAAGTATGATTGATCTTTTCATGTTGCCTCCCTTTAAATAAAAAAAAATATATCTGGAGTTGATAATATCTACTAATATCAACTCCAGATATAATGTATCACTTGGCTTAGGCCGGTATAGATATTACAACATTATTTTATTTTTTAAATTTATCTTTCGGCTAAATGGATTCATATATAAAATCACCTCCTTTATTATTTATTTTTAGTCTGGGCATTACCGAAATTTATTATTTGTTCTATATCCTAGCAATGCCCAGACTTTTGTAATACATTCTTTAACCTAACTTACTTTAACCTAAAAATAATAATACTCTTTGCTGATAATAATAATTTCATTTCAGCATCATTACCATATATGCAACACCTGTGCCAAACCATTAACTAATTGAAAAATAAAACAATCATTTTATAAACATTACCAATTTATCTATTTATTTGTTCAAATATTAATCAACCATGCTCAAAAAAGGGAGGCGGGAGAAGCTTTGATATTATCTCTGCTTCTCCCTGGCATCATAGGATATATGATGTTTCTCTATATATTAACCCAACACCTATGGTCCAGGTGGGGGAGGGGTTGTACTAGTTGTGGTATTAGATGTGGTGCTAGTACAAGTGCTGGAAAGTGTTGATGTTGTTGAAGTTTCCGTGCTTGTCGTGGTAGATTCCGACGAAATTGTCGAGGTCGAGGATTCTGTTGAAGAACAGGAACTTGTACTTGATTCGGTTGACTGGGAACTTGTCGACGAAATTGTCGAAGAACAGGAACTTGTACTGGAAATCGTTGAAATCGTTGAACTACAGGAACTTGTAGAACTCTGAGTGGAAAGTGTAGATGTTGAGGATTCAGTAGAACTACAACTTGATGTCGACGAAATTGTCGAAGTTGATGATTCAGTACTTGAACAACTCGAAGTTGTTGAAATTGTTGAACTACAAGAACTTGTAGTTGATTCTGTACTCGCTGTGGAACAAGAACTTGAACAAGAACTTGAACATGTTGATGTACAAGTACTTGAGCTTGTAGTACTTAGTGTACTCGCTGTACTTAGTGTACTTATTGTAGAACAAGAACTTGAACAACTTGAGCTACAAGAACTTGTACAAGATGAGGTAGAGCATGTTGAGGTACAACTTGAGGTACAACTTGTGGTGCAAGTCGTTGAACATGTTGTAGTACAAGTACTTGTACAAGAACTTGTGCAGCTTGAAGTCGAACAGGTGCTTGTCGTTGTGCTGGTACATGTACTGGTCGATGTAGTCGTCGTCGTAGTAGAAAACCCAAATAATTCATATACTTGCTCTAATGTAGCTTGCTTTGTAGTTCCTGTATGATTTTGGTGAACTATTATTCTATCTTGCCAACGCGCTTTATCAACAATTGGATATGCGTTAAAATCACTCATTTTGGGCATATATTAACCTCCCTTCTTTAAAAAATATAAGTTAAACCTTCCCATCGTGTAGGATATTCATTTATAGGTAAAGTAAAATTATGTCTCCAGAGTTGAGTAGATGATATACCAGCATGTTTTCTTATATTAGCTCTTTGATATGTATCATCCCAATGTAATGATAATAAATTTCCATCCGGATCAATACCAAGACCCCTTGCGCTAAAATCATTTATATCTTCAATCCATTCTGTGACTATTGAAGTTAAATTCATACCATTACATTGTCTAATTCTGGATTGAAATAATACCGCCCCCCCAGGGCCTGATTGTGTAATACCATCTAAATAACATATAATTAAATCCCCATTCCAAATTGTACAACCATTTATATATGATATTGATGTACCAACACTGGGAAGATATGAACGTGATTTTTCTGAGTTAGTAAACCCATTTAATACCTGAAGATATGCTTGTAAGGATACAGTATCATAACCAACTGTAAAAACATCACCATCGGGGGTAACATCAACACCACGCATATATTGAGAGAATCCAGAAAGATCAATTTCACTACGAGTTGTATTTCCATCTACATCTCTAAACCATATTCTATTACCTGTAGTATTTATTAATATTTCTTTTGTATCATGCCACCAACCTAAGCCATAAGGATCTCTCCAAGTATTAATAGTTTTTATTAATTCATGACCAGGATATCCACAAATATAAATTGTATTTGTTGTGCCTGTGCCTTGGCGTTGAGCTATGGCATAATAACTATAATTACAAGCTTTTGGATTAGTTTCAAAACCAATAATGCGGGGGTTTGTATGGTCCTGAGATATAAATTCAACAACAACACGATCATCTACTTTAAAGACCAAACCATCACAATCCATGTAAACTATAGGCACATCTGTTAAAGTATTAGTAACATTTACATCAAGTTGCTGTACCGTACTTGTAGCAGCATCCAAAGTTATATTTGCTGTATCTTGTGTTGGTTTGGCTGTGATTATTCCAACCCGATAAGTAGGTTTCCATTTTTGCCAACCCGGAAACATGGCGTAATTGTAATAAACTCCTGGAGCTGTTGAACTTACTACTTGTTGTAATTGTCCATCACGGGAAGCAGAATAAATTGCAGCTCCATCATATCCAGGCCTAACTTGTACATCATTTGTTCGTTCATTCGGGATTTCTATTGTTCCAACATTGCCGGTTAAATCTTCAGTCAAATCAGCACACCAGGCTTGCACTGTCGGTTCAGGATTTTCAGCTAATTTATTCTCTATGTATTCTTTACGTTTTTGTAATGATTTTTGTCTTAATTGTGCTCCCCACCAGGTACGGTCATATTCAACATATAAACGATATTTAGAATTTGTATCTGCCACGGCCGCTGCTACTTGTTCTTTTGTTGCTGTACCAGATATGTAATGATTTATTATTATATTCATTTTGGATTTAGCACTATCATACATTGCCCAGGCTGTACCACGACTTGCATGTAATTCTATGATAGTTGTATTGAGCTGTAATATTGATGCATCTAAATTTATTATTGATTGTTGGGCTCTGGAATCGTCAATATCTAATATAATATTATATTGACCATCTGCTATATGATTTACTATAGTTCCTTTGCCCATGACTTATGTTCCTGTAATTTCGATTGTAGCTTGACGTGAATTAATAGTATAGGTTATCTGCTCTGCTGTGATATTTGCATAAGCCCCGGCAATAATTGTGTCAGCCGGTTCAGGATTATTTATTATGCTACAACGAATTGATGTTTTATTTGTAGTGCCTATATAAGAATAATCCTGTAAGGTTACAGTTGTGGGGGATAAGTTAGAATACGTACGATGTCCAGAAAGTGTGATTGATTTATTATTTGGCCCAATATATGTATAAATATTCTCCAAATCAACCCAGGCTATCAATCTCCAAATTCCTGTACCTATTATTTTTTTATATAAATACATATCACCATCGGATCGAGAATTTATTGCTGATAATTGGCCATAATAATCTGGAATAGTTACTTGCATATAAGTTGGATCACCAGAACGAATACGAGTCGAAGCTGAAGAAATTGGAATAGTGACATTTCCTTCACCTGAATGAACCAAAACAAATTTTATTCTATATCCATAAATACTCATTTATGACCAATCAATATATAAAGCTGCTTTGTAACTTGCTCCCCGATCTATATTAGAGAAACTTCTAAATGCCCCTGTTGATGATCCATTTTCCATGACTAATATTTGAATATCATTTCCAGATGCCCAACCCCCACGATTAACAATTTCCTGTATAATAGTTTTAATATCCGGAGAATCATATGCAGTATCTAAAGTCCAGGCCCCCTCATTATTCCAATTAACACTTGCTGTTGTTAAATTCATTGCCACAACATCTGCACAACTTGTTGGTGTTGTAGCTGTGTCTTCGTCTTCACCTTTCATTAACCATGCAATGCTGGTTCCTGAATCTGAATCTCCGGCTGTTATTGTTATTTTAGCTGAATCAATCGTGGCAGAATTGGGAATATTTATATTTTCAAATTTACATCCCCACGACCAAATCCAATCTCCTGCACCATCACGTCCTATATCATCAATAGAATCTGTATTATTAAATGTAACTTCAGTAGAATTAAATACCCAATCATCATTACTGGAATCTGGGTAAAATGTACCTTCTGTTGGTGGGGGAGGTGTACTGGAAGTTGTTGAATTTGTTGATAAAGTGCTGGCTGAAGATGCCGTGGAACTCTGGGTTGATGTCGACGATTCTGTCGAAATTGTGCTGGAGCAAGTGGAAGTTTGAGTCGTGGAAGACTGGCTGGAAACCGTTGATTCCGTGGAGGTACAAGAACTAGTGCTGGTACAAGTGCTTGAATTTGTTGATTGTGTACTGATTGTAGATTCCGATGATTTTGTCGAGGACTGGCTGGAGGTCGACGAAATTGTCGAACAACTAGAACTACAACTGGAAGTAATTCGGGTGGTGCTGGTGCTTGTAGATGACTGGCTGGAAATAGTTGATGCTGTAGTGGTTTCAGTGGTACTACTCGTAGATGTACAACTGGTGCTGGATTCCGATGACTGGCTGGAACCTGTTGATATTGTTGAGCTACAGGTTGACGTACAAGATGTAGTATGTGTTGTGGTGCAGGTACTAGATATAGTGGTGTGACTGGAAGTGCTTGTGCAGCTTGAGGTTAGTGTTGTCGAGCAAGAACTTGAACAGGAACTTGTACAAGTGCTAGTCGTAGTGGTTGTTGTAGTTGTGGGTACAACCCAATCTGACAGAGAAGATTCAACCATAAAAGTAATCGTAACTAAACCATGTTCGTTTCTTAACTGACTTAAATTTCCTTGATATGCACCATCCGGGGTCGTAAGCGTCAATACATAATAATTTTTATGTAGAGTATAAAGAGTATTATATTGTTCTTGTGTCACATTAGCCTGGAACGTAAATGTACGATCTCCATGTGACCATCCATTGTCCCGGATGTTTATACCTGTATCAAGTGTTGCCGTTTTGTTGACTCGTCTTGATAAGTCTTGATAGTTGGAACCTGACTCCAACACATCTAAGTTTATATAATCATCCAGGGAAAAAGTTTGCGCTGATATTGATATTTTCATTATGGATTTATCCCCAACAAGAAGTCTTGTTGTTCTTCATTAACTCTTATTTGTATTTGTTCTAATATATAAAAGAATATTGCTTCAAGATGGGGTTCAAGGCCTTCAGCATTTATTGTGATTAGAGGGTCACCGCGGTTAAATGCTGTAATACGGGCTTGTAATGCTGCAATCTGGGCTTCTGTTAATTCTTTTTGGAGTTTAAGTGATTCTTCACGTCGTTCATTTTCTTGCCGAATTTGTTCTTCTATATTCCATCTAGTTATAAAGTCCATATCTCCTTCAGCAAGTAATCCGAATAATTCTGATAAAACATCGCCAGTGGATTCTATAGCTACATTCACTGATTCAAAAGCAGCTTCAATGCGTTTTGTATCTGCTTCTATTTGAGCAATGTCTATTTCAGCTCTGAGTTCTAAGGATTTCTCAAGAATCTTTGCTTCAGTTTCAAGTCGTTCTTTTATACGTGCTAATTCATCTGGAGCAGTTACAGGTTTTACTTTTACTTCACGGGTTTTTGGTATAGTTGCATCCATTTGTTCTTGTACTATTCCAGCTTGTAATGTATCCCAAGCAGCACCAGTTTGTATTATTTTAGAATCAGGAATTGATTCATCAATTTGAGTTCCTACTTTTTTGACTTCGTCAGTCATTTCTTTTGCTGCAGATCCTACGGCAAAAGTAGTTTCATTCCAGGCATCTGATATCACACCTGCGCGTTCTTTTATATCTTCCCATCCACCTTTTACAAATTCATCTGTAGCTTCTTTGGCATTTTTTATTGTATCAACCATACCAAAAGTTGCAGTATTAGCAAATGATAATAATGTATCAACAAATAATGCCCAGGATAAAATCCATGTATCCATGATAATTTGAGCACCTTGATATAATGTTATTAAACTATCATGGATTACTTCAAAAGAATCAGATAATTTAAAACTTGAATCTTTCATAGATAATAAAGCTGTGCCAAGATATAAACCTGCTTCTTGTAATATCACAGCTCCAGCTAATAACTTACCTATTGTACTTGAACTTTTGTCATCTAAAGCCGTAAATGATTCCACACTTTCATATATTTTAGTAAACAAGCTACCAAAAACAGGAATCATTCCGTTTGTAACATCAATCAATGTTGCTATTATATTAACTATGCCTTGTAATATTTCATATAGACCTTCAGGTGTTGTAAGATCTAAATCAAATAAATCTTGTATAGATTTTGATGTTCCACTTAATGCTTCAGTAATAACACTAAAATCCATACGAGATAAAGTTTCTGGGATTACATCTGCCACACCTTTTAAGAATTCTGTAAGTTTGGCAATAAAATCATCATAAGCATTAAATAAAACATCAAAAGAACCCTCATTAATTCCTTTTGTTAATACTTGGAATATTTGAGAAATAATATTTACAGCCTTACCATAACCCTCTTCTAAAGATGTACCAATAGTGACTAAAAGAATATCTAGATTATTAAGAAATCTTTGATTAACTAATTCAAAATTATTCTGCATTTTTTCAAACGCAACGCCTACAACTCCAGCACGGTTTGACATTCCTTCAAGAGCCGTTGCCATATATCCAGCATTATCTCCACCTATGACAAGGGCAGACCCTAAACCTCTGACATTACCAAATAATTCTGCAACCGCTCCAGCATTTCCTTGTACTTTATTGAATACATCTTGCATAATAGCTACAAAACCATCAGATCTTAATCTAGCTGCATCAAATTGTATTCCAAGTGTTTTTGCTGCTTCTGCTGCTTCTCCTGAAGGTTTAAGAATATTACTTATAGCTGTTCTAATAGAAGTCATTGCTTTCGATGTTGGCAAACCTGCTGCTGTCAATGTTGCTACCGCCGCCGCTACTTCATCAAAAGATATACCCGCTGGAGCTGCTACCGCTGTTACCATAGCAAAAGAATCTGCCAACTCCGGTAATGTCGTCAAACCATATTTAACAGTTTGAAAAAATACATCAGAATAATCACCAGCCTCGGATGCAGCCGCACCGTAAGCATTCATTGTTGATACAAGAGCTTTAGTGGTACTCTCTAAATCTCCCCTACCTGCAATAGCTAATTTTTCAGCTTCTCGGACAAAATCAATAGAATCTTTATAATCAATTTGGCCAGATACAGCCATGTACAAAGCGCCGGTTATGTCTTCTAAACTCTTAGAAGAATCAGCACCATAAGCTAAAATCTGAGTTCTATATTGTTCCAGATCTGCCGTACTGGCATCAATTAAAGTTGATATTTCTGCAAATGCATCATTAAACTCACCAGACTTTTTTATAGATAAAGCCATGCCGCCAACCGCCAAAGCTGTCAAAGCTGCATCCGCCGCAATAATACCCTTTCCAATTTGCGCGAACGGATCAACAATTTTCATTGCCATTCGGTCAAGCTGGTCTAATGATGCCGTAATATTCTTAACCGCAGTTGTGACTTTATCATCTGCATTAAATATTATATCAACTGTTCTACTTACATTTGCCATTATTTTTTAACTTTCTTTGTCTTGGCGTTTAAATCTTTTAAATATGCATCCCATAAAAGAATCTCATCTCTTGTCAAAAATCCATAAGGAAATAAATCCGGTCTTACTTGAAACAAAAATTGCCCCCTGACATGACATAAAGCAAGAGCTACCCTCACTTCTGGGTCTTGCCAGAGGGCTTGGCTTTTCCCAATTCTGAACCAAGTCCTGTGAGTCTAGTTATTGCGTTTGTTAAGTCATAAAATTCTATTGGAAAACATCTACAAAGTTTTTTAGCTAAACTCAAATCAACTTTGGGGTCTACACTACCAAGCTGTATCATTTCTAGTCTACGTGCTATATCATCTGGTACTTTTGCGTCTGATGTACCTATAGTTTGTTTTATTGCTTCTATTTTATCTCTATCAATATTACTTAATAATCCATCAAGAATAGCTGCTACATTTTTATTTTTCTGTACTGCCTGGTTAACCCGACCAAGTTCTTCACCTGTGAGATTACGAACTTTAAAAATTGGATCTTCTTTTGGATCAAAATAATCTCTTAAAACTTCCATTTTTACAGATTCTATTCGTTCTATAAATTTTGCATTTTGAAATTTATTAACATCAAATCCCATGATAGCCTCCCATAATTTGGCCGGGGAGACGTTGGACTATCTCCCCGGCATTATCCAACAATTTATACTATGCGGACATCTCTACAGAAACAATACTTGCCGATATTGTGCAAGATAATGTTATACTACCATCTGCAGGAAATGCCCGTGTGACTCCAAGTTTTCCTTGACATAACAAATAAGGATCTTTATATTGATCCGGAAAGAATTTAAAAACAAGTTTCTGATTCTTCAATGTTGCTAGCGGATCTGTTATTCCATCTTGACCGTATGAAGTAAACGAACCTTGATTTATACTCGAAGAACTAGACCCAATGACTCCACCGTAAACTTGTTGGGATGAGACAGAATGCGATTCATCCGGCGGCACAAAATCAGATACAGGTCTTGCTTCAGAATATATGACATCATAATACTCTGCATAGACTCCTTTGACAACAGGACCCACATGGTCAAGCCCCAAAGCTGAAACAAAGCTAATCGATCCCCCATCTGTTGCGTCTTTTTCTGTGGGTAGATAATTGATTTCCCATATAGGATAATCCCAACGCTCTTGATGGACACCAATAACTTGATAGATTTCGTCTTCGGCCACGACTGCTGCTACAGAAGAATCAAACCAGATTTGGCCCACTTCGATGTAAGAAACTGTGATGAGAGGTGGACCGCCAGCGGCCCCGCGCGTGGTTGAAAATGCACCACCATCAACACCAGCAACTTCAGCATATGCCCCTAAATTTGTGACACATATAGAATCTTTCTTGTGAGTTGCTCCACCACCACCAGCAGGCCGTGTGCAAGCTATAGACGCAGCAATTACAGAAGTTTCAACTCCAGCCAAATAACAAGTACATGCCGCAATATCTACAGTATCATTTACTAAAGCATCATCAGGTGTAATAGCACCACCTGTTATAACTCCATCTGGCTTAACATCTGGACTATAACCACTCTGGTCTGACCAGACTGTGCCATTAGACGTGAATGTGATATGATCACCTGAATCTGTCAAAGCCTCCATGGCATAAAAAGTATGACCTGCTTCATATTGCAATTTAGCATTTTCAGCAGTATTCGAACTTAACATATTATATTACCTCCGTTTAAACGTATGGATTGTCGAATGCTGTCGTATATTGCATTCTTATATTTAAGACTACTTCGATTATTTTTTCCCCTGGATCTGGAGATATGTCTATTCCGGCTTGATCATAAATAACCTGGCCAACTGCAGTGCCATACGGATATATGCGGTCTGAGTCACCCGCTATTGTTGCAGAATCAATACCTGAGACTTGGATTAATTCAGATTGATAATTTCCATCTTGATAGCGAAGTTTGAGGGTACCGTAAGCATTTGCAGTTGCCCAAGATCCACCATTGATTGTTACATCTGTAACAATAGAAGTTGCTCCACTAATTTTACCTGTTATTGTATTACCTTCTGAAATTTCATGATCACCTAAAGTGAAATCTAACTCATAAATAGGATTGAACACATTTATTATTAAATCACCTAGAAGAGTTTCACCTAGAACTGATGGGTTTTGACTACTTGTAAATTCTCTATATGCTTTGATCTCCACCGGCATATCATGTACAGCTTCAGAATATCTTTTCTCTATATTTTCAAGTCCAGGGATGACTAATATAGCAGGTAGTTCAGATTCGTGAATTTGATTACGGCCGCGAATTATTTTAGCATCTGCAAAAGTATTATTATAACCATAAGTAGATTTAATATATTTGAGTTGAGTTATAAGATTCTGAATTACTGTTTCTCGAATAGTATTCATTAAAATTTTATTCCTTTGGTATCAAGATCAATATTAGCAGCTTTGCATAATCTTTGTGATATATCAATCAATTCATTTATAGTTAATTTACGATCTGCAATAGCTTTTTCTATTGTTTCTAAGACTTGAACTTTATCTGCCATTGATATAAATTTTATTGCTATTGTTAAATACTTTAAATATTTCATTTTTTAACCTCCCTTACTGCTTTAAAGTCTAGATAACATATAATCAATTTGTGATGCAAGTTGTTTGTCAAGTCTAGCATTTGCTTTTTCTTGCACACGATCAAATGTTGCTTTATTTGATAAAACGTCTGGAATACGAGATCCATATAATTGTTTTATTACTGACCGTCCTGTTCGGCTTGTTCGTGGTGGTTGTTCTATTTCAAATAACCCAACATGGCCAGACGGCATTGTCATTCTAAAAGCATGAGCTAATAATGTTTTACCCCGGTTTCTTTGTATTGTCACATAAACTTTCTTTGCAAAACTGGCTTTATTTCCACGTTGATTACTATATTGAATTAATGGAACATTTGCACTTTTTGTTGAAATAGATCCCCATAGTTTCAGACTTGATGCATAACTAAAAACAAAAGTTTTTTCTGCATCTTTACCAGTTTGTTTATTGAGAAAAGTTTTAGTAAGATTTACATCTGCTACTATCTCGTTACTTACATCAGTTTTAACACCATTAAGAGTATTATTGATGGCCCTAGTTAATACACCAGGGCCACCGTGATAAATTGCATCAAGTAAAGCTTGAGTTTGTTTTAATTCAACTTGTATTGTTACATTGGCCACAATCTTTATTTTTGTTTAGGTACTGTATCTAAACTATTCTGAGGATATAGAGTTATTTTATCTTTCATTTTACTAATAATTTCTGCCTTTTCAGATGTAGTTGCTAAATCATCTTCTAAAATTACAATATCTTCATGTGTAAAATCTTCTACAGTAAATTTATATTTAGGTTGCACATGGATTTCATACCAATCCGGAGGCGTTGCATTTTCGTCAAACCAATATTTTACAAGATCTCCTTCATCATTGTAAAATCTAGCTGTTTCAACTTGGATTAAATCAGTTAAAGTTGTCAATTCTATTTTTGTCATATTAGCAATGTGGATAATTTCAAATAATTCATAACCTGGCCCTGTTAAATCAACATCATCATCCTGTATTTCTACAATATCCCATATATCACAGATTCCTTCACGTTCAGTTTCCAAACCAATACAAACTAATTGAACAGCTTGACATGTTGTAACAATACAAAAACATAAAATTAATAATACTACTAACATTTTAATAAATCTTTTCATATTATAGCCTTTCGTCATTGTCAATATCATCCCATAATGGTAGATTTGCGTCGGATGATAAATTTGTACCATGTGCCTGCGCCAATGTATCACCCGCACCTAAATGGAAATCATCTCCACCTTCATTATTAAAGGTTACATCCCCAAAAATATTGGTACATACTGCATAATTTTTCCCAGATATAAAAATATCATCATTTAATCCAAGTTTACCTATACCTGCTTCTGCTATAGATGTTACATATGTATATGTTGTATCAGTTGTGTTTCTTACAACATTGCCAACTATTATACCTGAAAATGTTTCCCCTGAATCTACTAATTTATTTGCTTCTGTTCCATCTGCTGTTCCAGTTGTATGACTTGTAACAGATGCAACATAAGCAATTTGTGAATTTCCTATATTATAACTAGATGCTATATTTATAGCACCATAAAAGGGGTATCCCGTTGCATATATATCATTTACAATACAATTATGTACTATTAAACTAGTGAATCCTTGCATCCCATTAGAGCAATTGAATATAGTAATATTGTATGCGTATCCTTGCATAGATATAGCTATATTACCATCTTTTGCCCCATTTTCCCAATCATATATAATACAATTATATGCATATGTAATATTATTATTATTTATACCATATGCATTATTATCCCCACCTGTTAAGGTAGCTTTAATTATAGAATAACCAATATGTACATAACTTGCAGTCCCATATACTCCAACACATCCACTACCACTATTATTATATAATTGTAAATTTTCTAACTTTACATGTCCATCCGAAACAGTTATTAAATCTCCTGTTCCTGTTTCCAAGAACCATTTATTCCCATTCCATATTCCAGAATGTTTTTGGTCATTTACACTTTCTTCATTTCCTTGTGGTGCAAAAACATATAATGTATGTTCCACATCTGTTGTAGCTCCATCAATAGTTACATTTGTGCTGTCTGCTGTTTGGTCATCATGATCATAATAGAGACAAATATGTGCCATAATATCAGCATTACCAGCAGTCAAATTAGTATCATTTATATGATTTGCATCTAAATATCCTGCCTCTGCTGCCGATAAAGAAGCATATTCATGATGAATAGAATTAACAGTTTCAGGCCCAGCAACATTACCTGCATCTGTTCCATCTGGATCTTTAACAACAAATTCATCAACCATGTTACCTTGCAAAGTGCTATTTGTTGTTAATATATTTGCAGATCTAGTTGGCCGGACACGATTTATATTTTCTCCAGATTGAAATGTTCCTATAACTTTGCGGAAATAAATATAACCTGCTGCATCAGTTCCAGCCCAAGAACCAGATGATAATTCTACAGCTCTGACAATTCCTATTGCTCCAGATGTTACACCTCGAAGCTTATTATTTATTAATGGTTCGACTGACCCAGAATTAAAAGCTATACGGCATGGTGCAATATAAACAAGAGTTGGCCCTGATCCAAAATCAATACAATCTCCTGCACCGATATTACCTGTTTGGTCTACAGTTAAAGTTGCAACTCCTGACGTTATAGATAATGTAGGTGATCCTGTTTTTATATCACCTGTTCCGAAAGGTGACGCACTAAAAAATACTACATTTGCCGCCGTTGCCATTTATTTTTTCTTCTTTGCTGGAGGTTCTTGTTCGTCATTATTTTCTGGTAATAATGTAAATGCTGTCAAAATTGTATCTATTATTGCTAATTTTGTAGCTTTATCGGTATTAGGATTTTTTAATTTATTCAGATCACCTACTGAAACACCTGTAAGATTATGATTATATTTTGGCATATTATTAATTTTATACCAAATTAAATCTTCTGAATTTAACCAATAACGACCACCATTTTCAAATTTTCTATCCGGCCATTTTTCATTGAATATGGATTTAATTTCAGCTTTTGTAACATTAGGGATATCAAATATTTCAAAATTGGCATAACCTGCCCCAGTTAATTCAACATCATCATCATGAATCTCTGTTATATTATAATTAGTGTCTAAGACTGCCCTAGCCATTATCAGCTCCTATTGACCAACCTGGCCCTGTAGTGGTTGTCGTGGTTGAGGTTGAAGTGCAAGATGTTGTTGTCGATGCCGTTTCTTCTGGAGAAGATGCCGTGGAACTGCAACTAGAACTACAAGTTGAGGTTTGGGTTGACGTGGAAGTTGTTGAAATTGTTGATAATGTAGACTCTGATGATTCTGTGGAGCTACAAGTTGATGTCTGGCTGGAAATCGTTGATTGACTTGACTCTGTAGATGCACTGCTAAAACTACTTGAGCAACTTGTACTTTCAGTCGTTGAAGTTTCAGTTGTCTGTGTAGTTTGAGTACTTGTACAAGATGTGGTATGTGTTGTTGATTCGGTACTATATGTTGATTCCGTTGATTCAGAAGTTTCAGATGTTACACTGGTGCAACTCGACGAGCTGGTCGAGGTATGGGAAGTTTTTGTCGTTTCCGTAGAGGTACAGGTTGAGGTCTGGGTTGTCTGGCTACTGGTAGAGCTGGTACATGTGGTGGAATGGGTAGTAGGTTCTTGATATTCAGTTACAGATGATGTGCTACAACTGCTTGAAGTACAAGAGGTTTCAGTTGATTCGCTGGAAATTGTTGATTCCGTTGATGTTTCTGACGTGCTACAAGATGTAGTAGAAGTATGTGTTGAGGTACAAGATGTAGTATATGAGCTACAAGTACTTGTTTTTGTTGAAGTAGATGTAGATTCAGTACTTGAACTCGACGAAATTGTCGAAGTTGAAGATTGTGTACTTGCTGTAGATTCAGTCTGGCCAGTAGTGCTGCAAGTGCTTGATTCTGTTGATGTTGATGTAGAAATAGTGGATTCTGAACTCTGGGAACTTGTTGAAGTTTGAGTTGTCTGAGTAGAAGTACAAGATGTTGTGGATGTGCAAGTAGATGAACCACTAGATATGGTAGTTTCCGTCGTTTCCGTTGATGTGCTTGAGGTTTGGGTGCTTGAAGTCTGTGTGGTGGAAGTTTCCGTAGTTCCTGATGTCTGGCTGGAACTGCTTGAGCTAAACGTAGTTTCAGACGTAACACTGGAAACTGTTGATGTACTTGAAGTTTGAGACGTTTGTGAACTTTGGGATGTAGAACTTTGTGTGGTGGAAGTTTCTGTTGTCTGAGAGGTTTCGGTCGAGGTGGAAGATGTTTCTGTGGTTCCTGTAGAAATTGTTGATCCTGTTGAACTTTGAGTCGATACACTAGATATTGTGGTTTCTGTACTGGTAGAGCTACAAGATGTGGTGTGGCTGGAAATACTTGATGTAGAAGAAGTTTGGGTAGTTTCCGTGGAACTGCTTGAGCTGAGCGTGGTTACAGAAGTTGAGCTACAAGTGCTTGAAATTGTTGACTCTGTAGATGTGCTACAAGATGTAGTGGTTTCTGTTGAGCTGGTACTAGATATTGTGGATTGACTTGAAACTGTTGATTCTGTTGATGTACAGCTTGAAGTACTTGTCCCACTTAAAGTTTGAGTTGATGAACTACAAGTAGTTGAAATTGTTGATTTTGTTGAACTTGTAGTAGATTGGCTTGAAACAGTTGATTGACTTGTAGTTTCAGATGTGGTGCAAGATGTAGAAGTACAAGTTGTTGATTCTGTTGAAATTGTAGATTCTGTCGTTTGTGTAGTTGTAGAAGTTTGAGTCGTAGTAGAAGTTGTCGTCGTGGCATTATATTCTAATACCTCAACCATATAAAAATCTGCATTATCATGGACTACAACTTGCTGTATCTCATAAGTTGCTCCATGAGTTATTATTCTATCACGTTTCTTAGGGTCACGGCTTAGACTTGCAATATCAGATTTTAGTAATTCTATTCCAATTAATTCTGTAACAGCAAAATTGCCACCATAACCAGGCTGGTTTGTTGATTCCTTTATATAATCAATTCCAGTTAAAGTTATATTCGCCTCACCAGTAATTGGAACATAAATTGCTGTATCACCAAATTCAAATAAATCCAAAGCCGCAGAATGAATTATATCATCTAATGTTTGTTCAAGTGTTGGATTTGAAGCTGTTCCAGATATCATTACAGCCACAGTATAAAAATCATTATCACTTGCAATTATTTGTTTTATTGTATATATGGTTTCGTCGGTTTGAATCTGGTCAAATTCTACTGGATCGCGGCCAAGACTAGAAATATCTGATTTCAAGAATTCGATAGAAATATATTGTGCTACTGTATAATTTGAGCTGTAACCTGGTTGTTCAGTTAAATTATCAGTAATATCAATACCCGTTAATAAGATTGATGAACCGCCGCCATAAGGTACATAGACGGCGGCATCACCAAAATTAAAAAGCTGGCTGGCGGATGCAGTTATACTACTGCTTATCGTCATGAATAATACGCCCAAGATGATCACGGATAGTATTACCCGTGTTATCAAGGATTTTTCTTTTATCCGCATCTTCCATCCATGGAGGGACTAAATAAATAGGCTCCAATATAATTTCTCTCTGGGGGATAATCGTTTCTACCGTCATTTATTATCCCCCGAAGCTATATAAAGAGAATAAGTTTTTGCTGCATCATAACCAGTAGGTGTAAATTTTACTCCATCAAGTAAAGCATTTATCTGTAATGTATAAGGACCGTTGATTAGATCAATTGTGCTTGCCATGTCTTCATATGTATCAGATCCAGGTGTTTTAATTGATACTGTCATAGTTCCGGCAATTACAGGTGTAGCAGATGGTACAAATTGAATTTGATGAAATAAAGCACCATTGGCATCGGTTAGGCTGACGGTTTGTGCGCCGTCAGCCTGTGACTTATCCTCAACTGAATTTTTAATAGTTCCGATATATGGCATAAGGTTAAACCTCCAATCTTAGGTGGATGAATAAACCCTTACACATAATTCGGGACGGGATACAACCGGCAAAGGATTAGATTGAGTGTGGATATCTATACCTCGGTTAAAATCTCTTGCTTGTTGTTTAGCATAATAAGGCAAACCAAGTGTATTTACAGTTTCCATAAAATCAGCCGGGGCATAATAACAATTAAAGGTATTGGTTGTACCTTCAGGGAAAGCTATACAATCTTTTGAAGATAAGAATTTGCGGACTGTTCCATCTTTATCAAAGGTGGTTCCTTCATATTCTTCAAAAGTTAAACCACAGAAATAAAAACCTTTGCGGTCATCTTGGCGTAAAAATGTTCCTGCTTCCCAACGTTCATAAGCTTCAATAACTTTGGCATGGTTTGTTAAAGAATCCATGAAATCCTTGTCACAAAGAACACGAACTCCGGTCATACGTTCACCCTGTAAATGAGTTTCTATATGACGTAAGACTTCCTTACATTTGGCTTTGATGTTGGTTGTAGATGTTCCCAAAACAAAATCAACTTCTTTTTTGTTCTGAAGGAACTCTTTATGAAAGTTATAAATTACTGTACTAGCATCTGAATCATAAACAATACCTTTCAAAGCCCCCATCATGAGCCATTCAAGAGTTTGGTCATGTTTATTTTTCAGGGTTTGTAAATGATCATTCATTATACTAGCTAGAGTTTCATTAACATTTTCTTGACCAAATGCCCGAATACCATCATATTCTGAAGCTAAGATTGTATCATCAAGAGGAAAATGGGGGATAACAAGAGATTGCGTTCTGCGGGTTCCTTTAGTATTTTTCAATCCAGGCGAACCAACCGGCATATTATCAAGAATATTGATAACTCCATCTTTATGGTCAATTAAGACAGTACGTGTCGAAACGCTCTTAGTCCTAAATAATCCCATTTGCATCACTCGACCATAAAGATTAGGGAGTTTATTGATTGCTTGAACCATGCTAACTAAGTTAAAAGCATCGGTTCCAAACGGATTTAACATTGGCATAATTAATTTTACCTCACTAAATAAAGGTTACTATCAAAGTTTTAGAATTAACCAGAAGTCCTTGTTACAATTCCTTTGTCTGCAAGCTGATTCAAAGCTGCTGTTTTTTGAGCTGCTGTGGCCCCTGACGGCCATTCGAGATAATCCGAAACTATCTCTGCATCTCTTACAATTGCTACTCCAGGTTGATCCGTGGCAGCAGTGGCCGTCATTGCACCCGCAATTGTTGCTACATTAGTATTACCACCAACATTGAGATTTTCGGCAACAAATGTCCCATTATGAGTATCAACAGTTAAAGTTCCCGCTGCATCACCTCCAGCCCAAGAACCAGATGATAAAGAAACAGCCACAACACGGGCAGTTGCAGCAGAGGTTGCACCTACAACAGTATCATTGGGGATAATCTCATAAGTTCCACCAGATGTGAAGGTTCGGGTATACTCACCTGAAGCTGAAGCATCAACGGCATCATATAAGATTCCGTAAGCTATTGCTGAACCATCTACACCTGAAAAATTAATAGCACGGACCTGGCCACCACCGGCAGGAACAGCAATTGTAAAGGTATCACCATAAACAAAATCAGTTCCCGCATCAGTCAATGTGAAATTAATTTCATCACTCGTAAAAACACCTGTTTGACCTGCACCAGGATCAATAGCACAAATTCCAATGGTTTCACTATTGGGATTGACTACTGAAAAAACACCGCCATTAGCTACTGCTTGAATACAAGTTAGGGTATAAGTTCCTACTATTACATTGACTCCACCAGTAACAGCAGTACAGGTTCCATTTCCTGTATTAGTTCCGCCGGCGGTTCCGGTAGTGGGTACGGTTCCAGCAGTTATTTTACCCAGAACTGCAGCAACACCTAAATCCTGAGCTGCTAGCACAGTTACTTCTTCACGGGAATGTAATACATCACTTTCCCATTTTAGGGTTCTTTGAATATCATAAGATTGTGTTGTATCAGTTGGCATTAATTATCCTCCTTATTTACGCAATCACATGAATTGTATTCATGTTTTCTGTTTTCTGCATTTTGAATTAAAGGGTTATCTATTTCAGCGTTATTACCTCCACTAGCAGCTTCAAAAGATCCATTATGAGAGGAGCAATGCGATCGGGCGGCTGAAGCTGTCCAGATTCGTTTTGGATAACGGTATGCTTGAATTTCTGACTTGCCAGATTTTATGCCATAAATAACATCCAGGCATTTTCCCCCGGATTTCATATCACAATTTTTACGTCTCATTGTATCATATTTATCCGGAGAATTTAATCGGCAAGCATGTTCATTTGGATATGGCATAATTTAGCGTCCTATATGTTCTTGTGCCCGTTTCTCAGCATCTTTGATAAGTATATTATCATTTATTGAAGTTGAATCATTATTAGGATTAGATGATATAGATTCGATTTTAGATTCCAATGTCTTAGCTTGCATTATCAATGCTGCGGCCTGATCAGGAGTATTACCATTTTTTATTAGGTCAAATGCAAGATCAATTTTCTGGCTGATAATACATTTATCTAAAATAGATAATATACGATCTACTTCAACTATTTGCCCGTTTTTTGTGGCTTCTGCAATCATTGCTGGAATTGCATCTTCCATTTCTTTGGTATCTTTTTTATAGATATCAAATTCGGTCTGTAATTTAATTAGATCTGTTTTTGTTTTGTCTAGTTCTGCTTGTAAATCCATATTATTGCCTCCATAAGTATTAATTACATTATCAAAAGTTGTCACTTTATCGGCAAGACCAAGTTCTACAGCTTTTTGGCCTTCATAAACTTGGGCCTCGGTATTGTATATTGATTCTGGAGCAAGTCCACGATTCCTGGCTACTGTTTGCACAAATAAGTTATATGTATCATTGACACGGCTTTGTATAGACGATTTAGCTTGATCAGATAAAGGTTTATAAGGTGAACCATCATCTTTATATTTTCCAGCTTTGATTGCTGTATATTTTATGCCGTCATTTTCAAGTTTTTTGGAGATGTCAGCGTGAAGAGCAATGACACCAATTGAACCAACACCGGCTGTACGAGTTACATAGATTTTATCTGCGGCTGAAGCTATAGCATAAGCTGCAGAGTAAGCAGATTCATTTGATATAGCTATAATGGGTTTTGTACCGCGGGATGCATAGATATGATCTACTAAGTCAAAACATCCGTTAACCTGGCCGCCATTGCTATTGATATTTAATAAAATTGTATGTATAGATGGATTATTTAAAGCTTGATCAAAATTAGCTTGAATTGATTGATAACTCATAAGGCCAGATTGAGAATTTACTCCTGTCATTGGAGCATGTGTCAATGTTCCATTTATAGGAATTATTGCTAGTCCAGATTCAGAATAAGGATTCTGTATATTATTACTGTTTTCTAATATGCTAATATTATTATTTTCTAAACCTATTCGTGGCCCAATAGCTTCTAAAATTTCATATAATTTTTCTTCAGTAATTATTAATGGCTGATTATATATTAAAGAAGCTATATGTGGTAATTTACCCATATCTAAAAACCTCCAGTTGATTTGCTGTGCTGTGTTCCTGTTTGATTTACTTTGCGACCGTCCGAATCAAGTTGTAATCCAAGTTCATCTGCCAAGGAATTATCTTTTGCTATTTCCTTCATTACATCTCGTGAATTCTTACCCCGCTCACCTAATGATTCATCAAGAGATTTACGGCCTGATCTTATAGCTAAGATTTCAGCTTTTTCCGATTTAAGCGGGTCAACCCATTCCCAACCATCAATGTCCCATTTCATTTTTGAGATAAAAGATTTGCGACGATCAAGATAATTTTGTATTTTAATTATGCTGGATACATAAGCTATATCAAGCCATTCTTGAGCTATTGGACGGCACATTTGCTGGATAATTATGTGGTTTTGGAACATTCTGAATAAACGGCGGACTTCTATATAACCAGCTCGGATAGACGAATAATTAACTTTAGATAAATCTCCAGTAAGTTGCTCACGTGTTATTCCCATACCTTTGGCTATTGAACACAGATTCCGATCGATAAAAGCTTCATAATTACCACCAACATCTGCAGGTAATGAAACATTCATTTTCTCACCAGCATTAAGATATGTCATTAATCCTGGTTCTATATATTGCACATCTTCGGTTTCGCCATCTGAATTTGTAGCTTCTATTGTCTCACCACCAAGGCCTACGTCTGGATCTCCATCGGGAGTTTCTACAAAATAAGCAACCATAGCTGCCATTTTCTTACGTGTTAATTCTGCATCTTCATATTCATCAAATTGATGCATTCTAGCTATAATAGGTGATAAGGTAGGATAACCGCGGATCTGCCCTGGACGTCGTATACGATATATATGTAAGATTTTATTTGCTGGAATACGAATAGTTGTTGTATCTGAAAATATATAAGTCTCGCCTGGATGATTTTTATATAAATGATAAGCTACACGCCTATTTGATCTATTAAATTCTATTCCTAATTTTAATGTATTTCCATTGGGGAGAATATAGCTACTTAAATCGTTTAAATGATCACATTCTAAAAGTTTTATTTGGAATGGAACTGTTAATCCAGATTTAAGAGTACGATAAATATATTGGACAAGAATTTCACCGGATATACTTATTGTGTCTGTTGCTAAAGCTTGTAGACCATAGAAATCTAATTGCTCATTTGCATCTATCTCTAGAGCGGATTGGTCCCATAGTTCTTTTATTGTATCTGAGATGTCATCTATATTCCAACGAGGAGTTATACCACGACCAATTATATTTGCTGTTTTTGTATCTATGCCACCTGATATTTCTGGGTTGTTACGGTGGAGATCACGGGTACGATTTACAAGATTTGTACGTGATCCGGATAAAGCTGTATTGATACCTGAAGATGATAAGCCCCAGGTTCTAAGGCGTCGAGTTTGGCTTGCTCCTTCATAGTCTGTTGACATAGAAGTGTTGATGTTCATTTTTTTAACTAACCAAGATAGTAATCTGTTCATTTAATAACCTTTGCCAGTTGCAACATAACGATGTCTTGCATTTCCGGCGGTTAAATTTATATCACGTTTTATTAAAGCTCTAAGTTTTATTAAATCATCAAGATTAGATTCTGAATATTGTATTGTTTTACCTGAAGAAAAACGTACTAAGACAACACGGGTGCCTGTACTAAGATCTGTTATTGCTGATTCTACAGAAGTTAGATCTGAAGATGTAAAAGCCATGATAACATCCTTTGAATGATATATGATTATATAAAAATTCTTTTCTATATATATAATACAATAATTTTTAGATTTTTACAATATTTTGGCATAATATATGCATAGTAATTGGGATAGAAATTAAATTGTAATTAAATTGAAGAGAATTAAAAAAGTTGCCGATAATATAAATAGAGCAGGAAATAAGATAACTTAACCGAAAGGGGAATAAGAAAATGTACTTAGATAAACCTAATTATGAAGATTATAAAAATCACTGTCATATTTCTATTATTTTTGAAAGCAAAACCAGTTCTAAAAAATTAAGATTATTAACCAATCTAACTACCCTTCAATCACTTTTTGAAGTCACATATAACTTAACTTATAGACAATTTAATATATTAAAAAATGCAATTGATTTTTATAATAAATTACCATAAGGAGACAGACAAAATGACAATCTCAACCAAATTATCAATAGATTTTAGAAATATTTATTATGGTAGTTGGGCAGGTATTTTAATTATTGGTATTATTTGTTTAGCTATTCTATAATAATAAATTTCTAAGAAAGGAGATAAATAAAATGTCACATCAAATAAATTTAATAAAAGATTTAGCAGATATTAAATACGAAATAGTTCTAGCATCATCAAAAGAAGATGGTAAAAAATTGACAGCTATTTGCAGACCATTTTCTAAGACTTATACTTATCGTTTATATTATGAATGGGGAATTAGTAGCAAAAACCCATTTGATGAACATATAGATTTAAGAACAGCAGTAGCAGCATATAACAATATTTAATTACAGGTAGCCAATAATGTCAAATAAAACTGAAAGCTGGGAAGAATGTATTGCTTGGATTAATAAAATAATAGAAGATTATAAAAAAACTAAAAAAGAAAGGGGGTGATATTATGTATTAGTTTAACCCAAAATAAATGTTTGATCAGTCATAAACCAAAACTTTAACATCTAACAGTCAAATGAATCAGCATTATTATCTTTTTAAAGCGTATAATCAATTTCGATTATACGCTTTTTTTATCGCATTCTTGTTTTTAATCTTTTTCTTTTTGGGCTGGATTTAATAATTTTTGTAGGTCTATTTTTGGGGTCGAATTGTTTCATAAGTTTCCGACCAAGTCCAATTCTTAAAGCTGCAGCCAATGCATATACCTCACAATCCAAAGCTTCATTTCTTGAACCTGAAGGCAAAACCCAATTATAACTCGGAAATCCATCTTTATATTTTATAACACGTTTTTCCGAGGTAAGCTGAAGATAATAATCATCATCAAGACCTTGCGGAAAGTGCATCATACCAGGACCTGGTTGTTTTATTGTTAGCCTAGAATAAATCAATGACTTTGCTGTATCTGTACCTATTGGCCATAATTCAACACCATGTTTTATTACAGTTCCTTTATAATTGACATCTTGTTTCGTTGGGCGACCTAGAACTGGTTTACGAGGTTGTGCCATTCCTTTTAATGCCATAGGCCGAAGAATTGATTTTGAGCGTACATAATTATATACATCATGTGTATGATAACCTGTATCTATTCCGGAACATTGTATTAATAATGGATGTTGATCATTATTTCGTATAAGTGTTCTATTCATCAATCCTGTTAATTCATCCCAAGTTGATTTGTCTTTAGGATCTCCAAATATTTCACCCCAGAAAATAAGCCATGATTCTAAATCATTGCCCCAGGCTTTTATTATTACAGCTAGACGGTCATCTTGAACATCAACACCAGCAGTGAGGACAAGACCACCTTTAGGAATTGTTAGTGGTTGGTATTGCTCAGCACGATTTCGGATTATTTCCCAGTTTGGCCGGTCTGCTTCAGTTCCAGATGGTTCACCAAGACGGGTGTTGATCCATGCTTTTATTGATTCAGGGTATTTTTTAGCTTCAAGAAATTCCTGGACCATTTGTGGCCAGGATACCCAACCAACAGGACTATATAGAGAAGATAATTGATATCCTCGGCTTATTTCTGATCGTTCCGGATGAGTTGATATCCATTTACCTTTAGATAACATTTCTGTTTTTGAAGTTTCATATATAGGTTCATGGCATTCTTTACAGATATAGCAGACTGATTCAGGGATTAATTGACCAACTTCATCACGTTCAAATTTTATTCCATGTTTTATTTCAGGACCGCCCCAGATTAGACGCTGCATAAAACCACAATGTGGGCAAGGAACATGATAATATCTTTGGTCAGATTCTTTAAAAAGTTTTTCTATGCGGGAAATATCACGTTCAGTTGGAGTACTAACATAATATAATTTTTTATCATTTCCAAATGCATCAGTCCTCTTAGGAAATAATATTAACGGATCGCCTTGTCCATCCATATCTTGTGGGAATTCATCAATATCATCTAACATCATGTAACAAACTGATACAGAACGTGCAGAAGCCCCAGAATTTGCACCTGTAAAAGCTGTTGACCCACCAGGAAATTCTTTTAACAATAAAGTATTTCCTGATGATTTTTTCGACGGATCTCCAAAAATATTTAATAATTCAGGTACTTGTTTTATAGACGGACCAAATTTTTTTTTACTATGTTTTTCTGCCATATCAACAGTTGGTAAAGTCATCATACAGGGTCTAGGATATCTATGTGCAATATACAAGAACCAATTATTTCCAACTTCAGTAGCTCCAATTTGCGTTGGTTTCATGAATATTACACGTTGTATAGGAGACCCAACACTAAGACATTCCATTATTTCTCTTAAATATGGTGTCCGAGACGTTGAATATTTTCCGTATTCATGTGCAGCTTCTTTTGGGAGATAACGGTAAGTATCAGACCAATCAGGGAGGGATATATCAGGGTCCGGGGTTAAGCCAAGTTTTATGTATTTTGTATAGAGTTGGTAGCCGTCTTGCATTTAATAAATATATTCTTCCTCTTCTTCATCCCAATAATTATTTTTTTCATCATCTTCATCATCTTCCAACCATAAATCTTCTGGGTCTATATAATCTTCTATCATAACACTTTCTCCTCTACTTTATTTATAAAATCCTGGCCAATTACATTTATTACGTCTTGTTTATCTGAATCTGACCATTTTTCCCAATTTGGCATTTTTCCACGTTTAGCGGTATTAAAACGAATAGATCTAACAAAATCATAATATGTTCGAGGCGTAAATCTTAATCCCAAAAATCCAACCATTTTATACCAACCATTGCCCATTTCACTGTATAGATCTTTTATATCAAATATACAATCAGCAGAATCTATATAACATGATATCTTTTCTTTCCAATACCATGCAAGTTGTTTTTTTCCTGTATCAATTTTTGGATCATTACTTTTGAGCCAACTTACACCATTCTCATATCCTCGATTAGCCATAGAAGGAATAAAAGTTCTATAATCACGTACAAGACCAACTATTTTGCAACCAGGAAAAGTTTTCCGCAATGGTTCAGCCAAAGAGAATAAATTATGATTACATTCAATATAATAGCATTTTTTATAGAGAATCCTGGCACAGCGCACATTCGCCATACGAGCTTTGCGACATGCCCGGACTGCATCATTAAATTTAAGTTTTTTGGCATGATACAATAAACCGATCGGTTTTATCATAGGTGGCGGTTCATGTACTGCTAAGACTGAATTGTAACAAACATTTAATGCCCATGCAAGCCATTGTGTTGCTGTGCGACCAGTTGATAAGAAGAAGATTGGTGTTACAGGGCCTGAGATATGTTTATTTTGGAGCATAATCATAATTCAACCTTAGTAAATATTAAATCGATATCAGGATCTTGAGCTTCTATATGTATAAACTTGCCATTTTCTAATCTCAAAGTAAGAGATGATAATCTAAATTCTGATCCTTTTGTCAAAAATGTGGCCGTTTTTCCATCTAATTCAGCAACATTTTTACCATTTAATTCTTCTGTTTTCATAATTTATATTCTCCCATTTATAAAGAAATATATTCTTTTATTTGATCTTCGGTATATCCTAGATCTGTCAATAATTTTTTAAATACAATTATGCAATCTGTTAATTCCGTTGGCCATTTATCATTTTCAGTTACTTCTATTATATTACCTCCAATTGAACCTAATGTTATCTTAATCATAATTTATATTCTCCTATTCCTATAGTATCACACCAAGGCTTGATGCCATTATTATATATCTCTAAAGGTTTTATATTCACCCAGGAAAACAAAGTCTTCATTCCGTCTGGCAATATACGCCAATAATCAGGTTTATGGTGTTCCGGCCCTGTGCCTGGAGCTATGAGACATATTAAACATCCTTTTGGATCTGCTACAGATATAAGTGATTGCATGAACATGAAATGATTGTCAACATGTTCAAGAGTCTGGCCAGAGATAATGATATTGAATTTCATTATAAGTTGAGATCCTAGATAATCTTTTGGGCTAACTATTATATCAACATTCGGGCCATCAACAATATCAACTCCAAGATAACTACAAGAGAATTCAGTATGCTTCTGTAATAGATTATTATAGGTCTTGTGGCCATGAACAGAAAGCGAACCTATATCAAGTATATTATAAAATTTATTCTTTATTGGATATTTAGTAAAAAAATTATCCATTTCTTTTAAGCTGCTTTTATGCATTTAAGATAACCTCCAGAGTTATAAGTTATTCCAAATCGCTCACAAGTTCTATCAACAAGAAACCGGCCACAATAATTAAGAAATTCGTCCACAGCTTCAGCAGGGCCAGGTTTAGGACCTGTGTTAAGTCCGTGGTAGCATATTGTATCTTCGACGATGTAATATTGGTCTAAAGTAATGAATTGAGAATATATGTTAAGGTTTGCAAGTGTGTCAGCATAAGTATGGGAGCCGTCATCAATAACCATAATTTTAGGATTATCATGTTTTAAAAAATGTCCTAATCTCCAGCCATTTTTTATTAAATAGTCCAAATCACTTATTACTTTTTCATCAGTGGCTTTACCTTTTAAATATGAAATACCATCATAATTCATTGTATTATGATTACCTGGATCAATCGTAATTATTGTTGCAAATCGCTCTTGCCCATGAATAGCAGTTAATAAATTCCGTAAATATTTAGCCGATCCTCCTTTATAAGTTCCAATCTCAATAATAATATCAGGTTTAGTACGATAAATGATTTCTTGATATATAAATAAATCAAGTGGGTTTTTCAAGATCGGCAAGCCACAATAATGAGATTGCTGCAAAGCTTTATGAAACATAGGCAAAAAATCTTTTAGTTTCATGTTTAATAATGATTCAAGTTTTTGTGGTTGGGCTTGTTTTGGCATCATTCACCATTCCATAATTTCTCAATAGCATTCTTAAAACCATTATTAGCAACACATACTCCAAATTCAACTGCACCTAAAGGAATCCATATTGGCGAGCCTATTATAATAACCAAACTTATTAAGATATATTTTATTACTTTCATTATGATTGCTCCGTCCAATGAAGATGATTTTTGCCACGTTTGCGAATAATACTTAATCCGCAATGTGGTCCAGGTAATGTTACACATTCATAATTATGAAACCAAAAAGAAGGTTCGATAAATTTTTCATGCAAACTGTGACCCACTTTCCATGCATCATTACAATATCCAGGCTTAAGATATTTTTTGTTTATCGGGTAAGTATCATGTAGTAAAATTAAACCAGTGCCGGGTGTTACAAATTCCGACCATGTGAGAAAATCTTGTTTTAATGAATTATAAGCATGATTTGCATCGATGTATAATAAATCTATTGTCAAATCTTCTGGCCAGAGTTTAGCAGCTTCTTGGGTTGATTTTTCAATAACTTGTATTGATATCTGTTTCTTAATCCAAGCATCCTCTTTTTTGAGATCTATATATTTTTTTAAGTTTATATCACACCCAAACGCATAACTTTGAACATATGGCACAACAGCATTAAAAACATAACCTGCTGCAATTCCAAGTTCTACATAAACTTTAGGTTTAAAAAGACGTGCAAGTTCTACAATTAATGGTTTGTGTTCATTCTGTGTCATTTTTTACCTCGCAATATTCACAATTATTTCCAGCCCAGGAATATATACATTTAGTCCAACTATCAAATATTTTTGTATTAATTTTAACCAATATTTTAAAATGTTCTGACATATTCTCTGGCATAGAAAACGCGATATCAACAGGTTTAAACTTGCATACGTTTCTATGTATACAATATAAGCAACTTTTATTCATTTATTGCTCCCACTATTTTGTTATTAATTTATATAAGTCAGGATATTTAAAATTTACTTCATCAGCAATTTTACAAGGTTCTTTCCATCCATTATGTGTTCTTTTCCAATTATCATCTCCCCATTGACCTAAACTTATTGGAGTTTCACCGCATTTCACACATATTGGTAATTCCCCCCGATACCACAAGTGTGTATTATCATACTTATGTCTATTCTGTGTCATTTTTACCACCTTCAGCTTCTTTTAACTCACATCTCATAACATACGGGCATGATTCTTTATTGCCACAGATTTTAATACCATCATATGATCCAATAACATAATCACATTTGGCAGGCTCTTGGACAGTGCAAATATCTAACGTGCTGTTGAAAATATCAATTTTGTTTGACATTTTATTTCCCTTCATATTTTGTCAATTTATATGTTTCCTGGTAAAAACAATTTTGTGTATAAAGACATAAGCTAATGTAACATCCTGCTGCTATATGTGCTCTATTATTACAGTTAGCACATGAATTAACCACATTTAAAGTACAAATTTTTATTTTTGCATCTTCCATTTTATGCCCCCTTTAAACAAAATACTATGAATGCCAAGACTAAAAAACAAATTGTGAACGGTCCTAAGATATTAGTCATTTTTATTTCCTTCTCTCCATTTTCGGATTGCTCTTAAGTAACTTTTATGTTCTTCACGTCTGCGTTTAGATAAATGCAAATTGTGTGCCGAAAGATCTATTTTAAGCTGTGTTGATGTAATATGGCCATGATGATATACATAATTTCCATAGTTAATGTTTATGCTATAGCCTAATCTGCGTAAATGTGACATGATCCAGTTATCACCATACCAGATTTTACACTCTTCCGGAAAAGGAGGAATTTCATCAAATATTTGTCGAGGGATAAACCAGGCGTATCCATTTCGTGTTTTAGTTTTGCGCACTTTGTATGATACTTGAACATCTTGTAATTTAGATAATTTTCCCACAGTTTGGGGATAGAGAAGAGATATATTTTTATGTGTATTATATGAGAGAGAAATATTTTGTATGAAGTAGGGTGATATTTCTATATCATCGTTTAAAAAACCTGCAATACCATAATAAGGAATATATTTAGCTAATATATCATAACCTAGTGTCCAAGCTTCATTTGTTCCTAGATCAGGCATATAATATCCGCGGTTACATTGCGGGGGATAACGTCTATATGCTATATCTAAATCAAAATGAGGATTTATTATTCCCTGTCCATATTCGCTAACATCTATAATAATTAATTTATCAGGTTTTACAGTTCCTTGAGCTAATTGTTCGATTAATTTCTTTGCAAGTTCTGTTTGTACTACTGGGATTATTATGCCAATTTTCATTTTATCCCCTTATTATTAAATAAAATATTCCTAGTAAAAAACTTCCGCCTATTGCTATAAATAAACAACTTGGATAGTTTCGTTTAAAAATTGTATTATTAACATCTATGATACTTGCTGAAATCCACATTATTGCATGTGCCCAAAACCAAATATTATTCATTTTACTAAATCCTCCAATATTTTATTTATTTCTTCGCCTACTATCTTCTTAGTTTCTTTATCGGCAAATTTATTTTTTATCATCAATAAAGCATCACGTATTTTGCGCCCTTGTTCAAATGCTGCTTTTTTAACATCGACCACTGAACACAATTCATTCTCTTCCTGTTTGTATTGTAGTTCCGCGCGTGCTGCTTTCATTTCTTCATGTTTGGCACGGGCAGAATGATATCTTTGCACATAATCGCGTGTTAATGAATCTGCAGGGCCGGTTTTAAGTTTATGTGCATTATGGCCAGTACCTCCACGTTTCGCCAATTCATCAAAATTTTTGTCTAAATCAATATAACCATCTTCATCTCTTGTTATTTTTCCAGCTTTGATTAATTGAGTTATACGAGAACGGTTTAGACCTAATTCCCGCGCCAAGTCTGCTGGCTTTAATTTTATACCCATAATTCTATCTTAAATCATAAAAAATAGAAATTATTATTGTCGCAATAAATATTCCTAATGAGAAATACACTAATGCTGTACATAAATTACTAACTTCAAAAATTGTCATGATTAGCACCTGGACTTCCTAATTATTGATTAACTTCTATATTTTCAATTTGGATAATACTTTTAATCCTAAAACTCCCCGGTACTGGAGGAGCTCCGGTCTGATTCTGATTTACTTCATTCGAACTATCGGAAGTCAAACCATCATTATCATATGCCCTAAGTACCCAATAATAATTCTTTCCATCCGGAACATTTTGCAAAGTGTATTCCCGTGCCGTGGCATCTTCTATTGTAGCTATTGGTGCTTCAAAATTATATGCTCCTGTTTCCCCTTCACGTTGAAATAATTTAAAACCAGCAAGATCGGGAACAGTTTGCATTCCCCAGGCAAAAGTAATTCCGGTTGTTGCATGGGATAGTGATGTAACACTCAAAAAAATAAAACATGTTAGCAATAGAATTAAAATAATTTTAAAACTTCTCATACTCTAAACCTCCCTAGAAAATTGCCAGGTGCTAATCAAATTTTATTGGCTCTATAGGTTCAAGGAAATAAGATCCATAATCCATTTCTTCTTTAATAGAATAACCATGATCTCCATATACATAAAAAATTAATTCACCTTCTTTTTTAACTACTGTGTTCTTATCACAATCAACGTCATAAAAACGATAATATCCATCTTGTTCAGGAATCTTCATTCTTACCTCCCATCTGTTCAAAAACTAAACAAAAAACATACCCTTTTACGTGCCCTATTTTCGCAAGTCTGCGGTC
>JBHLRA010000004.1:0-6389 GCA_048883045.1 Candidatus Thorarchaeota archaeon
TCAAAAACACAACTATCCTTAGCAATAGCTACAGCTATAACAAAATTGAAGAATTTTACAAATTTAACTATGAAAGATTTAACAAAATTAGTTGAGAGAGGAGGAACTTCTGGTATTGGTTGGAGAGGATTTGAGACAGGAGGTTTTATTTTAGATGGGGGTCATGATTTTGGAAAAGGAAAAGAGAAGGAAACTTTTTTACCTTCATCAGCTTCAACTTCTGCTAATCCTGCATTAACAATTTTTACGCATAAGATACCTGAAAATTGGAGATTTGTACTAGTTATACCTAATGTAAAGAAAGGAGCATACGGTGATGAAGAAGTCAGTGTTTTTCAAAATAATGCCCCAATTCCTAGAAATGAAGTAAACGAAGTTTCTCACCAAATAATCATGAAGATAATCCCCGGGATTATAAAAAATGAATTAAAATGTTTTGGAGAAGGCTTAAAGAGAATACAGAATATAGGGTTTAAAAAAATTGAAATAAGTCTACAGCATGAAGTTGTTAAAGATCTCTTAAAATTTTTTGAGGATTATGGTTTAAAAGCATATGGTATGTCATCTTTTGGGCCAAGTGTCGTTGGGATAGTAGAATCTGACTCTGAAGCAGAAATTTTATTAAGAGAAGTCCAAAAGAATCAAAAAAACGGTGGGGGCCATATCTATATATGTAAACCTAATAACACCGGCGCAAAGATAGAATATATCGACTGATTAAAAATGCCTAAAATTAATGAAAAGATCTATTTTTCACCTGAATTAAGTGGTAGGGAAAGAGCTTGTTTTGAAACAGGTATTAAACTAGGAGCTCTTTATCATATACTTTGTGGTATACCGATAACTTCAGATGAGAAAATTATTAATTCTATTGAAAAAGGTATTGAAGCAGCAATTTCTTGCCAGCCCTATGTAAAATCAATAAGAATTATATTAGATAAAGACAAGATAACCAAGAATAAATCTACAGAATTCGATTATGATGAAATATCTGGAAAAATTATTCGTGCTGAATTAATTCTAAAATATGAAGCTATTGAAGT
Source organism: Candidatus Thorarchaeota archaeon (assembly GCA_048883045.1). Classification (GTDB taxonomy): domain Archaea; phylum Asgardarchaeota; class Lokiarchaeia; order Sigyniarchaeales; family SOKP01; genus Loki-b32. The sequence continues at coordinate 1,044 of JBHLRA010000004.1, forward strand.
TATAGCAAAAATTGATTGGATTGAAGATTTACAATATCCTCTAATGTATATTGAAAAAATTCAATAACTAAGATTTCCTTAAACTGAAAAAAAAATTTATTTCAGAAACATATTAAAATTTAAAGGAAAAATGCTTAAGATTGAAGAAGATTAATCTATAAGGGAAATAATATATTTATTTACAAGATATATTGTTTTGAGTGCTCTTTTATTATATCCAAATCTTTCAATATTCTTTTTGCAATTCATAATTTTTTTATGAATCTTAGAAAATTTTGGTTGGTTTTGATTTTCTTTAGCAATTTTTAAGCGAGTTGCTAAAATTATTGCTTCTAGAGCTAAATTTTCCGCCCTATTAAACAGCTTATGAGTCTCGCGAAGTTTCTCACTAAAAATAACATCTAATTTAAACACCGGTACCATAATTTCTCCTAAATCATTTTTTTTAGTTTTTTGAAATTCATGTGAAACTTCCCCTATTAATATTCCCCATGCTTTTTTTATATATGGTATATCCATAGCACGAGATTCTAAATATTTGAAATCATAATATTTCGAAGGAAATTGTGTTAAATTTATAGGAGATTCTGGTTCTTTTAACGCAGCTAGAGCATATAAATATATATCATCAACGAAATTAATTGCAATTATATTATATTGCTTTAAATTTTTATAAGTAATTGTACTATAGAAAGGAGATATTTGTACTTGTTCTTCTTCTATCATTCTAATGCCCATACAAGAAGCATTGGGTTTAATCTCCATACCTTTTTCAGTTATAGAATAGGTTGTGGCTATAATTTCATATAAATTGCCCTCTTTTAGTCCGAAATCTTGATAATTAAACATTTTGAAACATTATTAGATTAAATTTTTGTGTCTTGATCCAAATAAGAATCTTCTTTAGAGAGAAAAGTTAAAGAGTGAATTTTTCTACCTTAGGCTTAGTTTCGATTTCAGGGTAAATTTTGCCAACTATGGGTGGAGAGCTATTATAAATCTCTTCGATGTCTATTAACCCATATTCCACATTTTCCACTGATTGAATACCGGTAAATGTTCCTTTCACTACTTGACTAGCCATATCAAAATTAGCACCAATAACAGCAACTTTTGAGTTAGTAGGTATCTTTAAGAAATCCTCTCTTAATGCAATCAATGGGAAATACAGTCTATTATGATCAACAGCATTTAATTGAAGATGAGGAATGATTATGGGATATCCATCTGAAGGATCAACATAGGCTATTGCTCTTACACCTATTTTATCTGTAAATAATTTGTATCCGATAACATTTAATCTCTTTTCTTTAAGATTAGTCTTAGATTCTTTAATTATAGCTTTAACAATTTTTCTTGAGATTGCACCAGGAGGTATCTCTCTAATAGGAGTTACACCAATAACTTTATTATAAAATACTTTGTAGACGTTAATATATGTGAAATAACGAAGAAAGTCAGAATTATTAAAATATTCAAGGTCTTCTCCTTCTGTTTTTGTATGGGTAAAATCAGCCTTAGCTTGGATAAACTTAAATGGAGCATCTGCTGTCATATAGAAAAGACCTTGCTTAGAATTTTTTTGTACATTTTCTTTGCTAGATCCTGCGAAGAACTGTCCCCATACTATTTGATCCCTACTCTTAGCGTGATTTGATGTAATAATTGTAACATGAGGCCAACCACGTGAATCTATTGTGGAAATTAATTTTACCATTATATCTGGTTGAGTAAATTCTATAAGTTCATCTGAAAATTCAGAAGACCAACCATTTTTTTTTCTATCTTCACTCATATTTTATCAAATCTTTTATTTTATATAAATTCTTAATTGAATATATCAACATGATGGCATTTTTGAATCATAATCGTTATTACTATCCACTTCATGTTTTTCATCTCTTTTTGTTAGTCCAGACCATTTTGGATTTGTAACTCCAGTTGCTTCTGCAATTTTCATAAAATGCACCATCTCTTCATTTTTCATTAAAGGTTCATCTTTTAAAAGCCATTCCATGTCTAATCTTTCATATTTCGAAAGACAAAGATTATTAAAAGAAAGAAGATCCCATCTTTCAGGAAAATTTTCTAATTTATTTACTATAAACTCACCGATTCCTTTGATATTTTCTTCTGTAGCTGTATAATGAGGGATAATTGGAGTTCTTATCCATAATTTTTTATTTTTTTTTTTTAAATAATTCGAAATCCAAATAGCATTTTCAAGTATTAATTCATTAGGAACTCCTGTATATTCTTTATGTTTATTAGAATCAATATGCTTTATATCTAGTAATACTAAATCGACATAAGGCAAAATCATTTCAAAAACCTTCTTAGAAGCGAATCCACAAGTATCTAAAGCAGTAGAAATTCCATTGGATTTACATTTTTTTAAAAATTCAACCACAAAATCAGGTTGTTGTGTTGGTTCACCACCAGAAACAGTAATTCCTCCTTTAGATTTTGTATAATAGACTTTATCTTTTTCAATTTCATAGAAGAGATCATCTAATTTCCACCATTGTCCTAACATATTTAATGCTGTAGAAGGGCATTCATCCACACACAAACTACATCCATTACACCTATTTCTGTTAATACTTAGGCCTTCCCTTTCAAATGATAATGCATTTTCTGGACATGTTTCTATACATGTATTGCACCCAATACACTTATGTTTAAACCATTCAAGTTGAGGTTTTTTAAGTATAGATTCAGGATTATGACACCAAACGCATTTTAATGGACATTGTTTTAAAAAAACGGTTGTTCGAATGCCAGGACCATCTTCTGTTGAAAATTTTTGAATTTGAAATACTAAAGCTTCAGATACAACCATGATTCTATATAATAATTTTTAAAAAAATTAAGATTTTTATAAATTATGCGATTCTCGTGTGATAATTTCATTTTGTAATTCGCGTCCTATAGCTGTGAAATATGCATTATAACCTGTAACTCTAACTAAAAGATTCTTATAATTTTCAGGATGTTTTTGAGCATCTTTCAACATTTCAGCATCAAGCATATTGATTTGTAGAGAAGATCCTCCCTTTTCTATATAACTAAGTAAATAAGCTTTAAATTTTTCTTTATGCTCCGGGTTTTTAATAATAGATGGATTAAATGTAATTGTATGACTCGCTCCATTTGGTAAGTAACTAATATATTCTCCTGATTCGTTTTTACCACCTATAGCTTTTCCTACTGAATTAGTAACAGCCGTTGGACCTTTTACATCAGCTCCATTGGTAGGACAAATTGCGTTTGATAGGAAAGTTCCTTTATATCTACCATTTGGTGTTGCTATTGTATTTCCTGCATCAGCACCAGCCCAATAATTCCATGAAAGCATTCCTGGACGATATTGATAATTAGTCACAGTTTTATATTTCCAACATTCTTCTGTCCATGTTTCCATGATCATTCTAGCAAGTTCATCAGCATCATCCATATCATTACCATATTTAGGAGCTTTATTTTTTAAGTAAGTGTGCATAATTTCATAATCTTTACCTTCATAATTATTTTGTAAGGCATCTTTAATTTGTGAAATTGTATATTTTTTATCTTCGTAAACAAGTTTTTTAATTGCTAATAATGAATCAACGGTTGTAGCAAATCCAACGCCTTCAATAGTGACAAATCGTAATTCAGGACCTCCATTTCTAATATCTAGACCCTTTTCTATACACCCTCGAACAATACTAGATAAATATGGAGTAGGAAGAAATGTTCCTCGAAGTTCTTCACACATATCATTTACTTCTACAGTGTGTTTAATAATATAGTTGATTTGTTTTTTCCATGCGCTCCAAAATTCTTCCCAATCATTGAAATTCTCTGGCTCTCCTGTTTCTGGTCCGATTTGTACTTCAGGTTTGGTTAAAATCTCATTTCCTGGCATGTTTTTACCATTCCACAATGTTAACTCAATACTTTTTGCTAGGTTAGGATTACAATTAACAGTGCCTGATCGATCATTTCCCTGCATAGTATTCTCCAAACACCCTACTACTCCATAATTCCAAGCCTCATCTTTGGGTATTCCTTCCCTTATCATTCCGGCAATACTTCTCTCATCAAAATTTAATAAAAATGGAGAACCTTGAGCTCTAGCAATCATATCAACAATTTTGTTTAATAATTTTTCAGAGGAATTTCTATGCAATCTAACGTTTGGTTTCGGTTCTAAGATTGGATACCACTCATCTATTACTTCAAGAAATGTATAAGTTAATTCATTTGTTAAATCCTCTCCATTAGGTCCACATCCAGATAATGTAATGATTTGACCAAATCCAGATGTAATCCCTTGTTTTCCTGCATTTATCATCGCATCGTATACTGTATTACAATGGAACCAAAAACTCCCTAATATCTCTTTTACGAAATCTTTGGTAATGGTTTTTTCATTAAGTACATCCTTTTTATATAAAGGCCATAAATATTGATCAATTCGACCAAAAGAAAGCCCCGGTCCAGGATAAGATTCTTCCGCCATTACCAGCATATGAGTAAGCCATACAGCTTGAATTCCTTGCCAGAAGGTTTCTGAGGGTTCCCAAGGGACAAGTTCCAAATTTTTAGCCATTTCTTCAAGCTCTTCTGCACGTTCATGGGTTGGAGCATGATTTTTTAATCTTCTACATTCTTCAGCATACTTTCTTGCTAATTTCCTCGGAATTTCTGCTGCCATCATGATTGCTCTAAGTTCTTGTCCTTTTTGACCTATTTTTTCTTCTTCACTCAATTTGGAATATTTATCTTTTGCTTTCTCATATATATATTTAAATCCTTTTTTCACAACACTCTCATAATCAGGAATTATATGTCCGCCTATGGCTCCGAGATTCCCAAATCCAGATTTATGAAATAAAAAAATGGCCTCTCTATTTCTAATGTTTTTTTTCCAATATTCCTTTGATTCATCTTTATTAAAACACTTACTTAATTGAGTATTAAATCTAGAACCAGCTAATAAACTTGGACCTACAATTTCCTGGGGAATATTATTTAACATTACTTCTTCAAGAAATTTGATTCTACGTTCTGGTAAAGATAATTCCCAAAAATTATCTGATAATTTAATGGGCAAAGCCATTGATCTAAAAGAAGAAGCGAAAACTCCTTTGTCATTTTTTCCTAATGCCTGTATGAAAGTGTAGACATCTGGGACGATATAATAATCTCCTTCATAAAGAATAATATCCCAATCAGTTCCAGTTGTAAATGGCATGAACTTATTATTCCATTCTCTATCTAAACCCTTGAAATAATAGTCTCTAAGCCATTTAGAACGAGGAGAAAGATCATGAGGTTCTGCAATAGGAAATTTTGGTA
>JBHLRA010000004.1:6489-22159 GCA_048883045.1 Candidatus Thorarchaeota archaeon
TTCTCTAGATCATAAAGTTCATCCATATCCTCATCATTCCAAATATATTTATATCTATTTGTTACAACCATACGTCCAACATGAGTAATAGTCCAATGACCATGTGTTTCACACATTAGATCATCACGCCATGGAATATCTTCATGGGAACATAGAGCTAATAAGCTTTGACCGTCAAGAGAATCATTGAAAGGTATTCCAGCGGCGTCTAGAAATGTAGAAGCTAAATCAAGATTGCTTACAAGTTTATCACATTCCTCACCCATAGGGATATTATCTGGATAACTAATTATCATCGGGATACGTACCATTTCTTGGGGCATAAAACTACCTTTATCAAAATGGCCACCATGACATCCAACAGCATCACCGTGATCACTTGCCCAAATAATTATTGTATTTTCTATTAATCCAAGCTCTTCCAACGTTTTAAGAACCATTCCACCAGCTTCATCAATTAACGTTTGTTGGGCATAATTTAATGCTAAAACTTTCTGCCACTCCGTCCAGGGTAGTGGATTTGGAACTATCAAATTACCATTTTCACTTATGGGATAATGATGACTTAATTTGTAGATCTTTGGTTTATCTTCTAAATTGTCTCTAAAACTGGGAAGTTCAGGGATTATATCTGGATCATAATAGTCTAAATACTCCTCAGTGGCATAATACGGAAAATGGGGTCCCCAAAAATCAAGACGTAAATGAAATGGCTTTGTTTCATTACTTTTTGCGATTTCTTGTAATTTTTCACAAGCTAGAGAGGCTAAAAAAAAGGCTTCATGGGTTTCTTTAGGCGTAGTCATGATTCCTGCAAATTCCTGAGAAAGTATAGGAAATTTAGGATTATTAAGTGCCCCTTCTTGTATCCCAAGAGTCTTTGTAAAATGGTGTTCAGGACCTAAAAAATTCTTTTGAATTCTTATTTGAATGAATGGTAAGTTTTTCTTTTTTAGATATTCTTGATATTCCTTGGTAGAATATGGATTCCCATAACTAGAACCACTACTAAAACCATCGCATTGAAAGTCAAGAGCAGTTCCCTTCCCAGCATGCCATTTCCCATAGTAATAATTTTTATATCCATATTTAGCAAATTTATCAAGATAGATTTCTCTATCATATTTATGTTTTGTTTCATTCCTGATTTCACCATGATTATGGGGAAAAAAGCCAGTAAGCATAGTTCGCCTTGCTGGACCACACAATGGACAAGCAGTATAAGCTTGGGTGAATTTTATACCTTCACTAGCAAGTTTTTCAAAATTTGGTCTATGAATTTTAGGACCTCCAGCCATTTTACCATGACCATAAAATGCTTGATGATCATTTAAGATGTAAATAATGTTTGGTTTTCGATTCATACTAATTTCTCTTAAATAGATTAATTTAGTAAAAATGAAATTTAAAATAAGTTTTTCAATTTCATTTCAGATCAAAAGAAAAGAAATTAGTATTAAGATATTTTGGGAAATAAAATCCTTTAATTTTTAAAAAAAATGTAATTAAAAATTAAAAATCCTAATTTATTTTAGTCTTGCTTCAGAGAGATGGAGATGGTCTGTCTCGACTTCTACAAATGCTTCAAATATTTCCTTTACTCGAGCATTTTCTGCTTCAGCAGCAGCTTGCCCATAAAATTTTATTGCCCTGTCCTCTCTGCTATGTGATTCTTCTAGATTTGGATTATATTCAGTAGCACATTTATCATATTTTGGGAATTCTACTTTATCAAGCTTTAATATTTTCTTCCATACCGCGGCATGTTCACCTTCTACTTTTGCAAGTATTTTGAATAACTTTTGCCCATCTAATTCTGGAGTTTTACTACTTGCACATTTATAAAAAATATTATTAGATACTTCGACTTCTAAAGCTTTTTCTGCATTAGCTTTATCTTTTTCGTTTAGATCTACATCCCAAGCACCTGAATCATCATATTCTGTCGATTCTACGAAATATTTTTTGAACGCACCACAAAAAGGGCATCGGCTTGGGGCCTCTTCTCCAATATATGCTTCGCCACATATCTTACAAACAAAAACTTTAACAAAAATCTTTTTTCACCGCTTATAAAATATTTTCTTTATTATCTTACAACTTAGTATAAGATTTCATTCTTATGTTGAAGTATTAAAAATTTACACTGTTTTTATAGTTTCAAGTTAATTTTTAAAAATTTTACATTTTAAAAGCAATTATTAAAAAAAAATAGAATATAAAAACAATTATAGAATCTTCTAAAATGTATTAATAAATTTAATCTTTGAAATGGTTAAAAGAGTTCTGGGTATAGATCCCGGCAGTTTATCATGGGACTTCTTCGGTTTGGAGGATAATAAAACAATTCTTGATACTTCTCTACCAACTAAAGAACTAATCGTTAATCCTCAGAAAGCAATTACTATAATTAATTCTGTAAAGAATATTGATCTAATGGTAGCTCCGAGTGGATTTGGACTTCCTTTAAAAGACGTAAAAGATTTAACGGAGCAGGATATTTTTTTTACCCTATTAAAGTTTGATCAGAAAGATAAAGATAAATTGGTTGGTCTTGGGGACGTTTTAAGACTCATTAAAGCTCAAAAAATTCCAGGTATTATTGTTCCTGGAGTCAAGCATTTACCTACCGTTCCAAAGTATCGAAAAGTTAATAAAATTGATATGGGCACAGCAGATAAAATTTGTACAGCTGTGACTGGAATAAGAGATCAAATGGAAAAATTACGAGTTGGTCCAGAGAATACCAATTTTATTTTAGTTGAGATAGGTTATGGATTTACAGCGGTTTTAGCAATTGAAAATGGTCAAATAATTGATGGAATTGGAGGAAGTAACATAATGGGTTTTAGAGCTTGTGGTAGTCTTGATGGAGAATTAGCCTATTTAATTAAAACTATTCATAAGAAAAATATTTACAAAGGTGGAGTAGCATATATTTCTGGCTATTCAGATTTAAGCTTGAAAGAAATAACCCTTCTAGCTGAGAAAGATGAACAAACCAAGGTTGCATTAAAAGCTTATTTATCTAGTGTAAAAAAAGCTGTTTTTGGAATATCTTCATCTTTTTCATCGAAAGAAAAAATCAAAGAAGTATTATTAGCGGGAAGAGGAGCAAATTTGCCGTATTTTCGAGATAAAATGATAAAGGGTTTAAATGATGTTGCACCCGTTAGAGTTATGAAATCATTCAGTCACATAGCAAAACGTGCAGCTCAAGGTGCCGCTTTTATAGCCGATGGCATTTTAGGTGGTAGATTTGAACCAATAATAGATAATTTAAAAATAAAAGAAGCTAATGGCTCTATTTTAGATGATATTTTTATCCCTTTTGAAAAAGACAAATTGATTAGTGATTTAGATTAGAATCCTTATAATTACTGGCAAACAAAGTTACGATACTATAGAAAAGATTGTTAAACCTATAAAAGATCATAAGATAAAAATCATAAAAGCACCAATCTCCATTTCTGCTTTTCTTACGCAATCTATTACTATTAATATCTTAGATCAAATAGAAATCACTAATTATGATTTAATATTATTACCTGGTTTTGTCCAATGGGATTCTACTTATTTAGAGGAAAAATATTCAATAAAAATTAGAAAAGGACCTGAATTTGCCTCTGATTTGCCTATTACTCTAAAAAATTTGGAAAATATAAAATTATCTAATACAATACCCGCAAATAGATTATTAGAAATTTCAGGAGAAACTGAATATTCCTATATTGTAAATGAGCAATTAGAAGTGGCAAAGAAAGGGTTAGCTACTCACACATATTATCTTAATAAAAATAAATCTAATATCATAATTGGACGGAATATGCCGCCTCCAATTATAGCAGAGATTGTCAATTGCACTGAAAAAAGCAATGAAAATATTCTTAAAAAAGTATCACATTATATCAATTCTGGAGCGGATATTATAGATATAGGATGTGTAGCAAATAAACCAAACCCAGAAAGAATTAAAGAGATAATTAATCTAATCAGGTCTAAACATGATATTTTGATTAGTATCGATTCAATGGTTCCAGAAGAAATTTATGCTGCAGTAGACGAAAATATTGACCTCGTTTTAAGTTTAGATCTCGGAAATTATGAAGAATTGGTAAATATCCCTAAAGATATTCCTATAGTTTTACTCCCTACAAATGTTAAGAATGCTTATTTTCCCAAAGATCCTAAATCTCGGGTTGAAAACCTATTTAAATTAACAAAAGAGTTACTTAACAATGGATTCAAGAAATTAATCGCTGATCCATTATTAGAAACACCAATTAGTCCGGGAATCTGCAATTCTTTAGAAGCTTATTTTCTTTACAAAAGGAAGGTTAAAGAGAAAAATAACGAATATTTTGAATTACCAATGTTCTTTGGAATTTCAAATGTAGTAGAGCTAATGGATATCGATTCCGTCGGGATTAATGGACTTTTGGCTAGTATCGCTATAGAGTTAGATATGGGAATTCTTTTTACTGTAGAACATAGTACAAAACTAATGGGAGGCGTAAGAGAATTAAAAGAAAGTATAAAGTTAAACTACCTAGCAAAACATAAAAAAACACCCCCCATCAATCAGGGTATCAAAATTTTTAGAGCTAAGGCAAAAGTAAATCAAGAAATGTCAGAAATAAGTGAAGAAAAAGCAATAGTCATAAATGGGCTTATCACTGATTATATTCTGGATTCAATGGGTTATTTTAGAATTTATATAAATCATTATACGAGGAAAATATATGTTCTTTTTTACTCAAATGAAGACATATTACTTCAGACTTATATCGGGGAGAATGCAGAAGCTTTAAGCAAAAAGATAATTCAAAATGGCTTAACTAAAGACACGTATCACTTAAATTATTTAGGTAGAGAATTGAAAAAGGCAGAAATTTGTTTATTTCTTGGAAAACCATATATTCAAGATGAATAAAAAAAAAGTTTTGTATTATATTAAATAATTTCACGACAGATCTTTAAATCCATTCCAGGTTCTAGGAAAGGACTTAATTTTGCCATATTCTTACCTAAATTTTTATTATGCTCTTTCAATGCATCAGAATCAGTATATACTTCATAAAAAATGATTGAATTTTCATCACCCTTTATCGTGTGAGGAATGTATTGTAAACATCCTGGTTCTGATTCTTTAATTTTTGGCACAATTTCTTTTAAAGCTTCAATTGCGTCATCCATATTTCCATTTTTCACTCGAACTGTTGCAATTAAGGTTATAGGCATTAAAAACACCACTTTTCTTTTAAAATTTATAATATTAATATAATTTTTAATTAAAAAATAATTTTTTTGCTTTGTTGAATACCTTAGATTCAAGAAGTGAATGAATATGATTTTTTAATCAAAAATTTCATGCAAAATTCTACCTTGTGCATCTTTTGGGTTTGGTATTTGGAAGATATTTGATAATGTGGGTGCCACATCAATTAATCTTATAGGATTTTGTAAGTTAAACCCTTCTTTTATTCCAGGACCTTTTATAATAAACGGAGCACTCACAGAAAAATCTCCAAATCTAGTTGAGGGAAGATAATAAGCATGAGCTCCAAAGAATGTTTTAGAATCATTAATATTAGATTCCGATAAAAAATTTTTTCCGATATTAGAAGCATCAAGATCATTTAACCTTCCATCAAAAATGGTATAAGGAGGTTTGAGGAAATATATTAAATCTCCTACTCTTTCGCTATTTAATCCTATGTCTGTTGCATCTTCTCTTTTGATAACCTGCTGGATGACAGAGTCATTAGTTTGTGGGTCCTTAATACTATATAATGTATCAATCACTTTTTCTTTAACATTTTCATAATCTGCTTTATTTACGATACCATTTGGATCCCTATTTTTAAGATTAATCCAGACAAAAGGAGGTTCCATATATGGAAAAGCAACAGTTTTTTTCCAATCAATTATATACTTTTTATCACTTTTGTTCCATACATAATCAATTAAACCATCTCTCTTAAAAGCTAAGGGAATGTTAACAGTTTTCCAAACAGGTATGGCTCCGTGGTCAGAAATAAAAATAATAACTGTATTGTCGTCCACACATGACTTAACAAGATTTTCCACCATTTCATCTACAATTTTATACGCAATCTCCACATTTTTCCAAGTTTTATTTGCCATTTTTTCACTATAAAACGGAGAATTTTCATCTAAAAATGCTAGTGAATCATGATTTAAGGTGTCTAAAGGGTGAAAGTGAAAAAAACAGACGTCCCAATTCAAATCTTTTTTGGCAAAATTTATAGTCTCTGCCAATGTCAGACTTTCTTCTCTAGCAGATGATAGAAAACGATTTATTTTTCCATAAATCATGAATTCTACCTTTCTTTTTTTTGGTAGATCATATTTAAACACATTTTTTATTAATCTCTCACCAAAACTCTCTGGTGAAGTCCAACCTTTAGAATTGAATAATGCAGAACATTGAATTTTAAGAAATGTACCTCTGGAATCTACATTTAAAACTTTGAGTTTGAAATAACATGGTAAAACTCCATAAATCGTATCTATATCTCTTTGTATCCAATTACTCCATTTATTTTCCTTGATTGTATTGTACCCATCGTTTAAATTGGAGTAAATCTTTAAAGAACTATAACCTTTTCCATTTTCATCAATAAGAAATAATTTGATAATAACTTGTTCCTTTATTTCCTTATTTTTAATTGAGATTGAAGCTTGCAAAATTGGAGAACTACTAGATATACCTTCAACATTATTTTCTACTTCTTTTAGACGATTTTTCTTATTATCAGTATCTAACATAAAAGTATAGATTGATGATCGCATTAACATTCTTGGTAATGATTTAGGTATAGACCATGTAAAGAGACTCATTGCTCCTTTCTTAAAATGACTTGGCCATCCAGAAGGGTAGTTAAATACAAAAGGAGTCAATCCAGATCTCTCAGCAACATCCCAGAAATATTCAGCATTGCAGTATTGAGAGAGTTGAGTCCTGGACCTATATTTTAGACCTTTATCAAGAGCTTCTTTTGGTAGATGCAAATAAAAACTGGTGACTCCATGAACCGCAGTACTTGCCCCAGTAGCAATAGTTGTCCAATTTGTTGGAGTATCACATGGAGCACAAGGATATGCTTCGCCCAATACTCCATTTTCGGCTAATTTTGCTATATTGGGTATTTTATCTTCCTTAATGAATTTATTCAGAAGATAAGGAATTGCCTGGTCTATACCAATAACTAAAAGTTTTTTCCTCCTATTTTCCATACTTAGTTTTAAAGCTTAAAAATATAATAAATTTTGTTTGTACAATTGTTAACTCCAAAACCAATCTATATTAGAGATATTACAATAAGAATAATATTAAAATCATGAGTAGAAATTTAAATAATTCCTAAACTTATATAGCATACTCTTATGATTTTCAAATAGGTAGATAATATGATCCCGAAAAAAATGGAATCATTTCTTAATGAGCATCTCCCTAAAGCTACTTTTAAAGCTCGACTTAAAAAAGAGGAAGGAAGATGTTATCTCGAATTTAGTAATTTAGATGTACATCTTTTATCTCATTTAGGCATAATATGTGATAAAGTTGGCCCTCACCTAGTCGCATGTATATGGGATGAAAAATCTTCACATGAAATTGGTGGATATGTAATAGTCGACTCTCTAGCAGGAGGACGGCCTTCTATGGGTGGGATAAGGATGCTACCAGATATAACGCCCTCTGACATTCAAAATTTAGCACGAGGTATGACCCTAAAGAATGCGGCTGCTAACCTTCCCTATGGAGGTGGAAAAGCAGGAATTATAGCAGAGAGGAATCTTTCTCCTGAAAAACATACTGAGATTGTTCGTGGTTTTGCTAGATTAATTCGACGTTATAAAGAAATTTACCTTCCAGGACCGGATGTTGGCACTAATGATGCGGATATGAAGACTATTGCTATTGAAAATGGAATCGATAATGCTCTTTCTAAGCCTGCTGATATGGGCGGTAATCGTATAGATGAACTTGGAGCTGCTGCAGGAGGTGTTATAATTGCCTTACAAACTTTATTAGATATTATGCCGAGATTAAGAGTACTTCCTCAATTCGCAAATTTAGAAATTCCTAATTCGAATGATTTAAAAATATTAATTCAAGGATTTGGCGCCGTAGGAGCTCATGCTGCCCGCATATTGAGAGAACGACTACCCGAAGCAAAAGTTATAGGTATTAGTGATTTGGAGGGATATTTATATAATGAATCTGGTTTACCTATAGAAGAATTATTTAAATTATGGAAAAAAAACAAATTAGTTACTAATAATTATTTTAAAAATCAAATAATATCAAAAGGATATAAACATCCAACTAAATATTCTACAAATGCAGACAATTTACTACTAGAAAATGCATTTTGTTTTATTCCTGCAGCTCCTATTTTTAACTATTTGTGTGTTAGAAGTTCTGAAAAACCTTCAATGACAGTTGATCGAATGGGGAAATGGGCTGTGATCATTGAAGGTGCTAATACATATTCTCCTGATCCGAATAGAAGAGCCGCAAGAATACGAATGGAACAAATAGTATATCGAGAAAAAGGCGTCATGATTGCAAATGATTATTTGGTTAATTCAGGAGGAGTAATTTTTGCAGCTCAAGAACACATTGTTAGAACCCCAGATCACTTGCAAATTCCACAAGAGATGTTAGGCAATCGTGAGAAAGTAGAAAATTGGTTAAAAGATCATGCAAAAGAATTTACTGAATTATCAAAACAACGATTAATAGCAGGCGAGGAATATAGAGAAAATATAATTCATAATAATATGATTGAACTAGTCGATTTATTAACCGCAAATCCAGATCTATTACCATGTGCTGCTGCAGAACAAATTAGTCTACAACGACTTACAGAAAAAGAAAGAGAGCGTACAGCGAAAGATATTATGATACCTATACCTACAATTGAGGTTAGTAGCACAATACAAGAAGCAGCATCCCTAATAATTAAAGAAGTAAGTGATATAATTGCTGTTCTTTCAAATGATAAATTAGTAGGAGTTGTTACAGATTGGGACGTAACGAAAGCTATGGCAGAGGGAAATATAAATGATACACTTGATAAAATAATGACTAAAGATGTTATTACAGCTCATCCAAAATTTACAATTTTAGATATCGTACGTGAATTAGAACAATATAAGATTTCAGCAATGCCAGTAGTAGATGAAGGTATGGTATTAGGAAAAGTTAATTCAGATTTAATTGCTCAACGATATGTCTTAGATTTATTACAGTCTCGCGAACCTCATTAGTAAATGAAAAGCTAATTAGGTCTTTTTTAATAGAAAAATATCTTAATAATATTTTATAATATTATATATAGTATCTCTCTGTGCTGGTCTTTTTCCTGCGTTTTTTATTATTTCTACTATTTTTTTTGGAGATAAATACTCACCAAATTCAGCACCAGCACTTTTTGATATATTTTCTTCCATTAATGTTCCAGAAAAATCATTCACTCCATAATTTAGAGAAACTTGGGCGAAGCTCGGTCCCAATTTTACCCAACTACATTGGATATTATCTATGTAATTATTTAAATACAACCTTGCTAAACAAAATAGTTTTAAATCATCCATTCCATAACTAGGTTTTAATGGAAAATTTTCTAGCCTAGATAAAATTGGATTTTCCTTAACAAAAGGTAATGGTACAAATTCTGTAAAGCCCTGAGTTTCCCTTTGAATATCTCTTAAAATTTCCAAATGCTTAATTCTATCACTTAAACTCTCAATATGACCGTACATTATTGTAGAAGTCGTTGGAATCTTTAATTTATGAGCCGTAGTTATAATTTCCTTCCATTGAGAGGTATTTACTTTATTTGGGCAAATTATTTTTCTTACTTCATCGACTAATATTTCTGCAGCTGTTCCAGGAATTGAATCTAAACCTGCTTTTTTTAACTCTTTAAGAGTATCTTCTATCGAATTTTCGTATAAATTGGACATATAAAAGATTTCTTGTGGAGAAAATGCATGATTATGCATCATTGGATCGATACTTTTAACACATTTAAGAATATCTAAATAATAATCAAACTTTACTTCAGGATTTATGCCACCTTGAATACAAACTTCCGTACATCCAAGATTTTTAGCTTCAATTACTTTCTCCCCAATCTGATCAATTGTGAGCAAGAAAGCATTAGGATCCGTTCCTGATAAACTAAAAGAACAAAATTTACAGCGTTGATAGCAAATATTAGTGAAATTTATATTTCTATTTATTACAAAAGTTACAATATTTTGCTTTTTTTCTAAACAAATATGATCAGCTACATTTTGTAAGGCAAAAAATTCTTTTCCTTTTACATTTAAAATCTGTAAGGCTTCTTCTGAACTTATTTCATCTGAATCTATAGCCTTCTGTAAAATTTTTCTAATATCTGGACTAATTGTTTCAGCAAGCTGAGTATCTATCATCTAAATTTATATTATTTATTATTTTTTTAATATTTTCTGAACAAAAACCTTCTTTATTTATAAATTTTTCATAGATGGGTAGTCTCTCTTTAAGATTATACCCTTTTTCTTTACAAATTTTAAATAAATCTTCTATTTGAGGCCATTGATTATCAGGATTTATATAATCTAAAGTAAAAGGGGAAATCCCACCAAAATCATCAATGCCCATATCTATAAATTCCTTTTCAAAACCTGCTATAAGATTTGGAGGAACTTGAATACTTATGTCATTTTCAAGAATTATTTTAGCAAGTCCAACAACTTTGAGCATTTCCTCGATAGAAATTGACTTTTTCGGCTGGTAAGGGATATTTTGCTTCTTAACAAAATTCTGTATTATAATTTCTTGAATGTGGCCATATTCGTTATTAATCTCCTTAATTAAGCATAAATCTTCAATAATTTCATTAATAGTCTCTCCAATACCTAATAATAATCCAGTAGTAAAGGGAATTTTTAATTTTCCAGCATTTCGTATATGTTCTAACCTCTTTTCTGGCAGTTTTCCTGGAGAATTTTCATGTACACCACCTTTTTCAAAAAGTTTCATGCTTGTACTTTCAAGCATTAATCCCATGCTCGCATTGTAAGTTTTTAGCTTCCTTAATTCATTATAAGATAAATATCCTAAATTTGTATGTGGTAAAATTTTAAAATTTAGTAGGTAAATACAAACGTCTTTTACAAACTCAACAAAATTTGAGTAATCAAATTTTTCTAATTCTTTCTTAACCTCAGGAAAACTTTCGGGACATTCTCCTGACATAATAAGGGCCTCTTTACAATTATAATGCTGAGCTTTCTTAATTAAATTTCCTATTTGATTAATACTAAGCAACACCACATTTTCTTCACTACCTAATTTCGGAACTTTGTTGTTATAAAAGCAATAGCCACATTGATTAATGCAATAATTTGAAAGAGAAAGAGTAAAATTTTTAGAATATGTTATTACATATCGATCTTCCTCAGGTAATAGAGCCTTTATATCTTTAACCTTTTTTTTAAGCTTCTTATTATTTAAGCTTAGTAGCTGCTTGATTTTCTTTGTATCCATCACTTTCTCTTTTTATAACTTAAAGTAATATAATAAGTTCTAATTTTAACATCAAATAGATCAAATCTAGGGGCATTTTTTATTTCATCAAATCCTATTCCTTCAACCAAACTTGTTGCATCCTTCCCACCTACAATCCAGGGCGCTATAGTTAATCTTATATCATCGACTAAGTTATTTTGTATAAAACTCCAATTTAAATTACCACCACCTTCAAGTAAGATTGAATTTATTCCATAACTTTTTAGCATTGGTAAAAGTTTTATTAAATCTACTCTTTTACCCGATCCTGCTTTAACAATTTTGACGCCTTTATCTTCATAAGGTTTTTGTTTGATCATTGGAACATTTTCAGTAGTGCAAATTATTGTAGGATAAATTTCTGGTTGAAAAGAAATAACATTAGACTCTATTGGTATCGTTAAATTACTATCTAATACTATTCTGTGATAACCTTTGTGATTATAATATTTTATATGTAATTTTGGATTATCCTTGAGAATTGTGTCCTTTCCTACCATTATCGCATCAACTTGAGTTCGAAGTTTGTGAACTTCTTTCCAATCAACTTTATCTGATAATTCTGAATCACCTTTTTTAGTTGCTATTTTACCATCTATCGTCATTGCAGCACTTAATAAAATATAGGGTTTGTTAAATTTTTTCATATGTTAAAACTCCTTTAATATAAGTCTGTATTATATTTTCTGATTTTACCCTTTGAGTAATTAAATTATACAAGCTATTAGAATCTAATTTTGCAGAATAGAGATTTGGGGCGCTAAGATCAACTAAAAAAAAATCAGCAAATCTTCCCTTTGAAATAGAACCTAACTCTTTTTCAAGATTAAAATTTTTTGCAGCATTGATAGTTACCATTTTCAATAAATTTTTAGAAGAAATTTGAAGTTTTTCATTATGACTGCATAAAACTCTTGATATTCGATAAAGATAACGTATTTCTTCGAATAAATCAGTATTATTTACCATTAAATTATCTGTACCCAATGATATTGGTATCTTTAAATTCAAAATTTCATTTATAGGAGGAAATCCAACTCCAAAATATCCATTACAACGAGGACATAGAACAAGAGATTTATTTTTATTATTTATTTTTTCTAAATCCTTCTTCACAAATTTCGTCCCATGAATGATCACATCAACAAGATCATCATTAAACATTTTATTTATGAGATTTTCATTTCGAATCTTCTCAGCACAGTGACAGGCAATGACTTTTTTAAATTCTCGTTTAGCAGAAGCAATTAATTTTTTATTAATAGTATTAATTTGTTTATAACTTGATAATCCAACACCATCTGCATTATCAAATACAAGATCGATTTCACTTTCATCCATAAAACGTCCTAGAGTTAAATAATTAATAGGATTATCAATCAAAGCTTTTTTTAAAAGATTTATTCCCTCTAATCCACCCTCTCTAAAATCAATGAAAAATGTTATTCCATTTGCAAGCATTTCTTTAGCAGCATTTTTGATTCCATCAATAATCATATCCTTTGGAGTTTGTCTTAATAATTTATGTTTAAGACCAAACGGAGGGGCGACAGTTTCACCTAGCTCTTTATTAAAACCCAATTCTTTTGCGAAATTATCTCCAATATGCACATGGGAGTTAATAAAGCCTGGAATCATTAAAAAATTTTGATTTTTGGAAAGAATTTCGGTTTTTTCAATCATTTCGTCAAAGTAAATATTGAAAATTCTCCCATCTTGATCAATTTCTATTTTTACGTTTTGTTTTAAATCTAAATTCTCTCCAATTAAAGCATATTTGCTAAATATGTATTTATTAGCCATTAATTCATAAACCATGTAAATTATTTTAAATATTTCTAAACCTTTTAAAGAATAGAACATTAATAAATTAATTTTTCATACTGGTGGCTATTAATTACAAAATTTAAAATGGATTTACAAGATTCTGATTCAAGTATAGATATTCCAATTGATAAAGTCGGTATTGTAGAATTGGAAAAAAAGGTTGAAATTGTTCAAGAAAATAAAAAATATTCTTTCTACCCTAAAATTTCTGCCTTAATCAACCTTCCGGCTGAAAAACGTGGAATACACATGTCTCGGACATCAGAAACTATAGAAGAAGTAATTAATGAAGTAATTTTCAAACCTACACCGACTATTGAACTTGTTGGAGATAGAATTATAAAAAAATTAATGGAACGACACCCATATACTTCTAATGCGGAAGTTAAATTAGAAGGAAAGATAATTGTTCAAGTAAGAGAAAATGACGAAAGAATAATTCAAAAATCATATGAAATTAGTTCTTTTGTAAAGGCAAATCGGGATGTTTCAGGCAAAATTGATTATAATTATTTCATTGGTGCCAATGCGGTTGGTATGACTGTATGTCCTTGTGCTAAAGAGCTTTCATTGGAATATGCAGAGGAAGTTATTAAATCTAGAAAAGATATTAAAGTTTCCGAAGAAGATCTTAATAAATTGCTAAATTTGCTTCCTTTTTCTTCACATAATCAAAGATCTATAGGAACAATAATTATCCAAATAAAGGATTTAACTAATCATAAGGTAGATGTCCTAGATATTATTGATGTTATAGAGCAATCAATGAGTGGTAAAATTCAATCTGTTTTAAAGAGACCGGAAGAAGCTGAATTAGTAAGAAGTGCCCACTTAAAACCTCTATTTTCTGAAGATGTTATAAGAGAAATGGCAAAAAATTTCATTCTAAGAGATTTTCCAAACCTTGAAGATGATTTTGAAGTAAAATTTAAGATTGAGAGCTTTGAATCCATACACCCACATAATGTATATGCAGAATTAAAAACTACAGTAGGAGAGTTAAAAAAAAGATTAAAATATAAACAATAATTTCTAAATGAAATTTTGATATTTTTTTGAAATTGTTTTCATATTTTTAATAAACTTTTATATATGACTACGTAGTTTTTTACACTAATTATTTTAGGATTTTTCCTATAATTTGATGGAATTGGTGCATTACATCTAGAACATAGACGAGAGCTATTAAGCCAGTCTTTAAATTCATCTGCATGAGCAGGATATCTACACTTAGGACATAAAATTATTCCTCTACCATTATCCTTGGGAAATTCAGGTAATTTAAAACAAAATATGCATTTAAAATCTTCTATTGAAAGATTTGCCGCTTTTGGTCTATATAATTTAAAATTAATTTGTTTTATGGTTCTTTGATCACTTCTAATTGGTTTTCCCGTTTTACTACTACTTGTAGTTCGAGTAGAGGTTTTAACTCTAGTATTTCGTGAATGTATATGTCCAGAAGGGGTTGTTCTTGAGGAATGGGAAACCGATCTTGAAGTCCGAGTGACTGTTCTATTTGATGGAGTTGGAGATGATCTTATTGTGCTACGACTACTTACAGTTCGTCGATTAGGTGACACTAAATCATTAAGTCTTCTTGTACGACTTGCTATGTAATCTCGAGACAATCGAGGTAATTGGGACCGAGCTCCAAAAAATCCATGAATAATAATTATTAATATACTTCCTATTAGCAATAATAAAAGATTAAGATCAATTAAAAAATGAATAGGTATCAAAAGAGATTCATAGAAGTCAATAAGTGAATAGAAGCTTATCCAATAGACGACAATGAAGAAAACTATTGAGAACCCTAAAAAATATCCAAATTTCCGGGCATTAACTGATTTTGTTCCAAAATAGATTACACTGTATTTTTTGAAACAACGATATAAAGATATTGAACCAAATAATACATAAGGAAATCCAAATAAAATACTCCACCAACTTAAGTACAAATCTGAACTAGCAAGAAGATTTTCTCCTAATAAACCAGTAAAATTACCCCAAATTGAATAAAATATACCCACAAAAACAGGACTAATAATAAAGAAGGCAGTATTGTGGGGACTTCGATATTCACGATATTGTTTTATATTTTTTGCAACCTTGAGAGAAAAAATTATCCACACTCCAATTAATAGCCAACTTACAAACACATTAAAAGAATTTAAAATAGCACCATGTATTATGCCTATAAATGAAAATATCGCCAGTGTAATTGCGATGGCTTTAAATTTAGGCATA
>JBHLRA010000004.1:22259-27225 GCA_048883045.1 Candidatus Thorarchaeota archaeon
TTTTTATAATCCTTAATTTCAGCATAAACAGCCGTACCATGTCCCATAGGATAAGCATCTTCAATATGTAAGACACCATTTTTTTTGTCTATTTTTCCTGCTAGAAGTCCAATAACTTCCACCCATTTTTCTCTTGGAATCGTGGAATTTGCATACTTAAGAGCATGACTAGCAATTTTAAGTATGGGTTTTACTGAAATATAAAGCTCCTTTTCGATCTCCTCCTCTTTAGGAATTTCAACTTCTTTCTTTTCTATTTTTTCTGCTGCAGGGATCTTTGTAAGCTTTATTATTGGTTTATTATTTGGGGCCTTCTTTGTAAGCATTGAAGTAATTTCTTCAGTTAATTCATCTTCTTCCAATGCGAGTTCCTCACATATTTCATCTAACAACTCTTGCTTTATTTTTTCTTTTATCTTCTTCTTAATTGTATCTTTGATTGAATCATTCATTGATGCCTTATCTTCCATAGAAAATCTCACCACTTTTTATTTGCATACTTCTTAACCAGATTTTTTACTTTTTTCTCAAAGAATTTACGATTTTTCATCATTTCAACCGCTGCCTTTTTGTTAAAAACATCAGTAGGATTTACATACTTACCACGTGTATTTAACATAGCAATTATTGCTTGAACAACTGTCACAGCTGTTTTTGATGGACTCCACCCTCCTTTTTTACCAACTAAGGAGGGATCTACTAACGCTAGACAAATATTTCTTTGTCCCTTATATTCAGATGGCTTTGGCCAGAAATTGGGATGCCAAATTGGTGTATGCAATCTAACAAAAGGTGGTTGTTTAGGATATTGTGCAGGAAACTTCATTTCTAACCTAAAAAGACCCTCTGAATAGGCTGTACCTTTTGGCCCTTTAAATGAAATTGCTAAATGATCGATACTTTTCTTTTTTGGATTAAATGGCTTTAACTGAACTATACTACCCTCTTTCAACATTTTTTTTAACCCCGCAAAATCTCGGGAAATACGACTACTTCTTATACTCATAATCTCAACCCTTATTTTTTTAATTTAACATTAAATTTTTTTTATAATTTTATTTATTATTTTATAATACATTATTAATTCGTTTTTTGTTTTATTTTTAAAGTTACATAGATTTCTCCACCTTTGAATCCCGTAGCAGTCATTAATTCATAATTTCTTAAACCATTCTCAATTGGGTTCTTTTCTAAATCAACCATAATAATATCATTAAAATCTAGTAAAGTTAAAATTGGTTCAGATTCTGAATCTAGCTTAAATCCGTTCTTAGCTAATATTTTAATTATATTTATACAAGGTGAATTAGATCTCAACTTTATCGATACTCTTCGTACATTTTTCCCACATTGAGAACATTCGGGATTTCTTTTTTTTTCAATATGATAGAATTTCATTGTAATAGCATTATAGATAACATAACTTCTTATAGGTTCCCCTAATCCCTTGTGTTCTTTTTTCCAATGAAGGATTTTAATCGCTTCATGTGATTGCAATGCAGAAATAACAGCATTTATAGTAATTATACCAGGATCATGTCTATCAATGATTTTTACAATATCATCTTTAGTATATTCTGGTAAGAAATCATGCTTGTTTACTAATTCATTTGCAACATTTTGAATGAATTTTATATCATTTAAGTCTTTTGGATTCGGATCTCTATCAAATTTTTCCCTAAATGCCATATCTCCTTTAAAAACACAATGAATTCTTTTTCGAGGAACTCCAACTACAGTACAAGCAGCCATTTCGTCCGTTTCAGCGACTGGTAATGGATTACATTCATAACAGGCATTTTTATAGGGAAATACAGTATATAAATGTCCATGATAACCAGATACCCCTCCATCTACCAATGGTTTTTTAAATCTTATACATTGGGCATTTAAATTCAGACGTGCATTCATCGAATCAAGACCTCCAATAATTACATCAGCAGCTTGATATAGTGCTGGATTTAATCGTTCTAAAG
The DNA here is from genome assembly GCA_048883045.1 of Candidatus Thorarchaeota archaeon. Classification (GTDB taxonomy): domain Archaea; phylum Asgardarchaeota; class Lokiarchaeia; order Sigyniarchaeales; family SOKP01; genus Loki-b32. The sequence goes on from JBHLRA010000004.1 coordinate 24,236, forward strand.
AAGTATAATATCCATTAACAATAATAGTAGGATTTATCTCTTTTAACTTTCGAGCGGCAATTACAGCTTTAGATTCTCCTATCTTTCCTCCTGTAAAAAGAACTTGACGGTTTAGATTAGAGTGTTCAATAATATCTAAATCAACTAGATCGAGATGACCAACACCAAGCATAGCTAAATTTTTAGCAATTTCACAACCCAAACCTCCTACACCAGCTATTAAAACTCTTGAATTCTTTACCAATTTCTGAGACCAGCCTTCTAGACGAAATTGACGATCATATAAGTCTCTCTCTTCTACCGACAGTTCATTTGTGAAAAAATCTGAATCCTTATCCAATATTATCACCATTAAATTTAATAGAAAAAAAATAAAAAAAATTAATGGGCTAAAGCCCATATATTATAATTTATGAAGATAGTCTTATAAGTCTAACCAGCTGTACTCGCTGGGATTAATAGAATATCGTCACCATCATTTACATCATAGTCTCCTAAATCACTGTTTTCATCCATAGTAACCCCGCCACTAGAAAGGTGGAAATCATTAGGATCAAGTCCATATAAATTTCCTAGTGTTTGTTTAATATCTCTTACTTTATTCCTGTCATTAACAGTTAATTTCTCTTTCTTTTCACCTGGACCAATTGTAGACATGAAATATAAAGTCAATTTCTTTCCTCCAGAAGGAACTTTGCTTGCTGGAGTTTTAGATTTGACTGGTTCATCTACTCCTAAATCTTCATCAAATTCATCAAAACTCATTCATATCACTTCCATTTTTTTTTATTTTTAATTTTGTAAAACTTAATTAAATGGCGTTAAAAAGATATAATAAAACCCTTTGGAATGATTTTGAAGTTTTCAAGTTCTTATCAAAAATTATCTTGTTAAAATTTGAGTCTTCAAGAAATTATATTATAAATTGAATGAAACCCTATCATTATTTGCTACTTAAAGAAAGTTGTTTTAAACAGAATATATTATTATAAAAATCAGATAAATAAGTTTAATAAAAGTAAAGTTTCATGAGTTCTCTGGATGATGCAGAATCTGTTGTTTTTAAATTAGTTAAAGAATATTTAACAAAAAAAACTTTCTTTTCAATTAGAGATATTATCTCTTTTATAAACAATAGAGTAAGATACAATCCTAACATTAATGAGAATAGAATAGAGTTAATCTTAAAGGATTTAATTAAAAAGCGCATTATAATCCCTGGAACTAAATTAATGAAAAATAATATTATTGAGCATCCAAAAAGAAATGAGATTTTCAATTATATAAAGAAAAATCCGTCCAATATTAATGAAATAATGAAAGAACTTAAAATTGGAAGTAATCAAGCTTTATGGCACTTATCATGCTTAGAGAAATTCCAATTTGTTCGGTCGAAACAAATCAATAACCATAGAATTTTCTTCAAATTTGATTCAAATCCAAAGCTTGACCCATTTTATTATTATTTAAAAAAAAATATTGTCCAGAATATACTTGATTTTATGAAACTTGAAAATAAAGCATTAAAAATCACAGAGATAGCAAATGGCCTCAAAAAGAACCATACTACTATTAAAAAATATATAGACATTTTAACAGATATAAAATTAATAAATATAGAAAAAGAAAAAAATAGAAATTTATACAAGTTAAATCAAAAAAATTATTCTAACATAAGAAAATCGATTCAAGGTGAAAAAGATTGAAAACTCCACTTTTATTCCAATCCCATTTAAATTTTAAATCAAATATTTTAAATTCAGAAATAATCTAATTAAAAAATTATGAGAAAAAATTATCGAATCTTAAGTGTTTTGGCATTATATTTTGTTTGTATTTTGCTTTATGTAGTATTTTTCCTATATCATATAGAAAATACGCTCTTTTTTCTTGCACTCACTATAGGTAGTGTTGCTGTCTTATCAACTAGTACAGTATACACCGTTATCCAATCTAAAAGTAGTTCATTTAAAACACTAAAAGAAAAAAAATATTTTACAAAACCAAAATCAATTCAAAGAATATCTTCCACTATTCTTGAGGAATACATTGATGCTATGCCTTCTTTGGATGATTACGCTGAGTCAGATAAATCCTATAAGGACACGTCAATCATTGATAAATACATTTTTACAATTTTAAGTCAAGAAGAATTAAATAAGATTAACTCTCTGGATTTATCTAAAATGGATAAGATTTCATTTATCCGAGAAATGTTATACTATGATCCAAACGAGAGAAAAGAATTAATAGACAATATGCTGAAGAGTAGAGATATTGTCGATGAGATAATACCTTATATAGCACCTATAAACTCTATAGAATTGGAAGACCAAATTCGTGTATATGTTAGATCTCTATTAGAACCTGGTGAGAAAACAAAAATTATAATTATTGATACTGGTGAATTTGTAAGCATCATTAAAGATAAGATTGCACTATTATTTGATTATGAAAACCAGGATTTTCTCTTATCATCTGGAGGGATATTGTTGGATGAAACTTTACAAATTAAAGAATATAATATTGATGATGATGATGAAATTGCTCTTATTCCCTCACGAAAAGAAAAAAATTAAGATTTAGTTAATTTTTATTCAAATCTATTTATATATTAAATTAAAAAATCAACCAGCAATACTAGCCGGAATTAAAAGTATATCATCTCCATCAGAAATAGAATAACTGTTTAATGGATTAGTTTCATCCATCGTTACACCTCCACAAGATAAATGGAAGTCATCAGGATCTAAACCAAATAAATTTGCCACAGTTTCTTTAATATCACCCACAAGATTTCCATCATTAACAGTTAGTTTTTGTTTTTTCTCACCTGGACCAATAGTAGACATAAAAAAAACTGAAATTTTTTTACCTCCCCCTACACTTCTTGTAGTAGGTGTTTTTGTCTCGACTTCTTCCTCTGGAACCTTTTCGAATGGTTCTTCTATATGTTCTTCTACAGTTTCTTCAAATTCTTCATCTATTTC
>JBHLRA010000004.1:27325-49684 GCA_048883045.1 Candidatus Thorarchaeota archaeon
ACTTCTTCCTCTGGAACCTTTTCGAATGGTTCTTCTATATGTTCTTCTACAGTTTCTTCAAATTCTTCATCTATTTCATCTAAATCTTCATCTAAATCTTCTAAATCTTCATCAAACTCTTGTTCGTCAAATTCGTCATTAAATTCATTATCAAAACCCATAATATAATCCCAAATGATTATGTTTTAAATATTAATCAGGTAATTATTTTGCTATAATTATATGAGAATAAAAGAAATTAGGATATATAAATAGAATCAAGAAAATTATTATTTTCAATATCTTAATCGTGATTGGCAAACACTTTAGAGTCAGTATTAATATGACTTTATTAATAGATTGTATTAAAAATTATAGTATCATGAATGATGAACCAATTCCTAAGTATCAAATTCGAGAAAAAACACCAGATGAAGAATCACTCACCATCCCTGATAAGAAGTTACTTAAAAAATTAAAGAAGGAAAGGATTAAATTAGATAAGGAAAAAAGTGAATGGGAAAAAATTGTTAATCAAATTGAAAACTATACTGACGATATTGAGGATCTTGAAAAAATAAGAAAAGAAAAGGAACTGAAAATTAAATATCTCCTTGAACAACGAGATAAATTACAGAATGAGTTAGAAGAAACAAAAAATCAAATCAGACAACAAAATTTTGAGTTACAAACCAAGGAACAACAATTTAGAGAAAAAATCAAAAGGAAAAATGAGGAATTAGATCAAAAAAATGCACAATTAAAAAAATTTCAGGAAAACTTGGATAAATTAAGAGAAGATATTTCAGATCAAAAAAAGAATTTAGAATGGGAAAAAGAAAGAACAGAAAAACGAATAAAGGAAATTAAAACAAAAATTCCTGGGATGGAAAGAAGAGAAAGTGCTTTAGAAAGAACAATAAACGATTTAGAGTCTAAGTTGATGGATTTAAGAAAGGAAATCAAAGATAAAACTAAGGATAGAGATAATCTTAATAAGGAAATTCATGATTTAAAAAGAGAAATAAAAGATGAAAGAAATCGAATTAATGAAGAAAAGAAAAAGCTAAAAGAAGATAGAGAAAAAACTCGTTATAAAAAGCAAGATCTTGATTTAAAAACTCATGAAATCGATAAGAAGAAAGTAGACCTAAAAAAGTACAGAGATAAAGTTGAAAAAGATGCAAATAATTTAGAAAAGAGAAGACGCCAACAAGAATCAAGACTAAAAGAGTTAGAACGAAAGATCCCGGCAGCAGAAAATAGGTTTCAATCCTTAAACAGGAAGATTCCAAATTTAGAAGAAAAATTTAAAAAATTACATGATGAATATAGGCAATTAGAAAAACAAAAATCAAACTTAGAAAGTGAAAAAAGTACAATTAAACGAGAAAGAGAGAAGTTAGAAAAAGATAAACGTCGGTTTCTAAATGAAAAAAGGGCATTCGAAAGAGAATTGAAAAATATTAAAAAGAAAACGCCCTCGATTAAAACAAAGACTCCCTCAAAAATTAAATCAAAAACTCCTTCAAGATATTAATTATTAAAGTTGTGGAGTTCATGAAAAAATTGCACGCAATTGAAGGAGACTATATAGAAACTAAAAGCACTAGTTTATTTTTTGATGTAAAAGGTCTTTTACATCCAGATGATTATATCATATGCTTTTTACGATTTTTTCCTACGTTAGAAGGAGACCGGTTGAAAGATGGTATCAAATATAAAAAAGTTTATCATTTAGGCGATAGATATGCTCTCTTGAAAGAAAATTATCCTAATCATCTTTTTTTCTCAAAAGAACTCGATTTAGAGGTTCAAGGAGTGCATAAAAAAGAAATAAAAGAGATTTATACTCCAAGAAAGTTCTTTAAAAAGTTATTAGAAGAAAGGCATTTAACTAATATTGAAATTCAGTCTATAGAATTATGTGAATTATTAATTTCGCAAGGAAATATTTCAGAAGATTCAATAGGGATTACAGGATCAACAATGGTTGGATTGAATACTGTAGATTCTGATATTGATCTAATCATTTATGGTACAGAAACATCTCTAAAATTCCATGAAAAACTGGGCCAGATCTTTAAGAGTTCTGATAAAATTCGGAAATATAACAATGAAGAATACAAATCTCACTATAAATGGAGAGTTGGTGGTTCTGATATTCCATTTGAAGATTTTTTGAGAAGTGAGCGAAGAAAGCTACATCAAGGCAAATTTATGGAACATGATTTCTTTATAAGATTCATAAAAAGTCCTAAAGATTGGAAAGGAAATTTCTATGATTACATATATAAAAATCTTGGGAGAATTAAACTTAAAGCAGAAATTCTAGATTCAAGAGATTCTATTTTTACGCCTTGTTCATACAAAATAAAAACTCAAAAAATTCTCGAAAGTACTTTGAAATTAAAAGATATTGACTCAAGAGACATAAATGAAATTAACTCATTTAGAGGGCGGTTTTGTGAACAAGTTAAAGAAGGAGAGACGGTTTTATTAGAAGGAAAATTAGAAAAAGTCAATTTTAGAAATTCTATAGAATATTATCGAATTCTATTGACTGATCAAATAAAAGATAAATTGCTCATCCTAAATTGAAAACATATAATTAATAGGTTATTAAAATGTTTTTATAAAAGTATGATTTTTAATAACTGATGGATATATTTAACGCTGATCTCCATATTCATAGTCCTCATTCAATTGCAGTATCAAAATCGTTGAATTTGGATACTATGTTGGAGACTTGTAAGAAGAAAGGTTTAAACGTTCTTGGAACAGGTGATATTTTACAACCAGAATGGTTTAAATATATGAAAAACAATTTAGAAAAACAGAATGATGGGTCATTTTTATATAAAGACCTTTTTTTTATCCTTCAGACAGAAATAGAAGATATTGAAAGTATTCATCACGTTGTATTATTTCCTGATTTTAAGTCCGTTGAAGAAATTCAGAATAAATTAGGAAAATATTCTAAAAACATCTTGGGTAAGTGGGGTGGAAGACCGAGAGTGAATTTATCACCCCCTGCCTTAGTTGATATAATTTCAGATTCTGGAGGTATAATTGGTCCTGCACATGCATTTACTCCTTTTAAAGCCATCTTTCGACAAGGAAAATTTGAATCTCTTCAGGATTGTTATGAAGGAGCAACTAAAAGAGTAAGCTTTATTGAGTTAGGTCTTTCTGCTAATACAGATTTAGCAGATCGCTTAAAAGCCCTTGAAGATGTATCATTTCTAAGTAATAGCGATGCTCACTCACAAGATCCACGTTCTTTAGGTCGAGAGTTTAATAGATTTGATATTGATAATCCCTCGTACGATGAAATTGTATTAGCTTTAGAAAGAAAAAATGGGAGGAGGATTACTCTTAATGTAGGTCTACATCCTAAGCTCGGGAAATATTACAATATGTTCTGTAATAAATGCAGAAGAAGGATTTTATTCAAGAATGCTAAAAAACAGGTAAGTGCAGTTTTTAACCAGTACTCAATATTAGATAATTTTGTTATTTACTATTCAAATGATCCTACATCTTCAAGATTAAATTATTTAGAACAAGTTTCCAAAAATAAGATTAATTGTCCGGCTTGTAAAGAAGAATTTAATAAAAATTTTAAAGTTAAACTAGGAGTTAGTGAAAGAATTGAAAAAATTTCTACATATTCAGAACCTAAGCACCCAGATCATAGACCTCTCTATATTAATGCTATACCGCTAGTAGATATTATTCGGTCAGTAAAAGGTATTAAAAGTGCAACAAGTAAAACTGTATCTAATGAATATAACAAGATAATTCAGGAACTTGGAACTGAATTTGAGATCTTAATAGATATCCCAATTCAAGTAATTGAAAAGTATGATCAGACTATTGGAACCTTAATAAAAGCACTTAGAAATAATGAGATTGAATATACTCCAGGCGGTGGAGGCACTTATGGTCAAATTAATTTTGACTTGTAATTATTCTTATTCTAACAAATGAGTTAAAATCAGATATTAAATTCCAAATTAAGATTAAGTAATTCTCCACAACGATGGCATACCATCCAATCGAAAATTTTTAGAGATACAACCATCAACTCTATATCCTTTCGCGGAAATTGATTTCTGAACGTCTTCTTGTAATCACCATTTGGACAAGTGATTATAGCTTTCACTTTAATTAATTCACTATTTTCTGATGATTCTACGGACTCCTTGCCGTTATCTTGAATTTTATCAATTTCCATATTTTTTTTACCCCAAAACCATGACTATTATGATAATATAGACTTATAAATTTATTCTCTTAACTGATTTGTTTTCTTTTCAAAAGAACAAAATTATTTTATACTATATATGTGTTGGTTAAAATTTTTACCATTCAATAAAGAATTCTTTTCAATATCTTTTCAAAGTATTACTACAATATCATGTAGATACTATTCACTTATATTATACTGATATTGCTCTTCGTATTATAAGATATTTAACCTAGTTTTTGTGATGATGATAAATGAGCAATGATGAAATTTTTGATTTAGTTGAGCTGGCAAAATCTCGAGCATCTGTAAGAGAAAGGTTTAATGAAATAGCTACACATAACCGAAATCCAAATTCTAACCCTAATTGTGATGATGATAAATTTTTAGCAGATCTTTTAAAAGTTTTAAAAATTAAGACTTATGTAGTTGGTGTTGGAGGGGCAGGGAATAATACAGTTTCTCGTTTAGAAGATATGGGTATCAATCATGCTGAAACTATAAATATTAATACTGATGCACATGATTTATATTATTCAAATTCAAAGCACAAAATACTAATTGGAAAAGAAAGATGTAACGGATTAGGATCAGGCAACGATCCAACAGTTGGTGCTGAAGCCGCAGAAGAAGATCGTGAAAGGCTTAACCAAACTTTAAATGCAGATATAATTTTTTTAACATGCGGGTTAGGAGGAGGCACTGGAACTGGAGCTGCGCCTATTATTGCATCAGAAGCAAAGAAGAATAACGCTATCGTGGTTACTTTTTGTTCACTACCATTCAGTTCTGAAGGGAAACAACGAACAGTAAGAGCTCAACTAGGATTAAAAAACCTTGCTCAATATTCAGATTTTCTAATACCAATTCCAAATGATAATTTATTAGGAATTGTTGGAAAAATACCGATGATAACTGGATTTAAGATCATGGATGAAATCCTAATAAGGAATATTGGTGAAGTTGTAAATTTAATTAATAATTGTGGACTAGTTAATATTGACTTCGCTGATGTGAAGAAAACTCTATTAGAAAACCCAAATGGGAAATATCCTTCGGGATTGGTAGGTATAGCAGAATGTATAGGAGATGACTTAGATTTAATTGAAAAAGCGAAATTGGCATTAAATAATCCTCTTTTAAAACCAGATCCAAAACAAGTGAATAGATGTTTGGTATCAGTAACAGGTGATCATACTTTAACATTATCAAAAGTAGATAAAGTAGTCTCTACCATTTCAAATGAAATTCCTGAAGAAGCTCAATTAAAATTTGGAGTTCAAAATAAGCCTGATATGGGTTCCAAAATTAAAATAATGGTATTAGCAAATGGACCAGTATCTCCTTATGTAAGAGCGGCAGTTGACTCTAATATGGATTTTTCTCCAACGAGTATAGTTGGATTTTAATATATGGTTATAGCTTATAATTGCTTTTTTTTTGAAGATTTAACTTCTTTTATTCATTTTCAATAATTATTACGAAAAGAATATTATGGGATATATAGAAATGAGCAAAAAAGAAATGCCCTTAGAAGTTCTTAAGAAAGAAATTCGCAATTTTTTTGATAATAGGAAGGTCTTAGTACTCTGTACATGCAGTAACAATATTCCTCGGGCAACTCCTATGGATTTTTATACAGAGAAAGATAGTTTTAATATTTATGTTGGACCAGCTCCTGGAAGGAAAGTAAAGAATCTGAAAGAGAATCCAATTGTTAGTATCGGAATATATACACCCATGTCTGAAGGAAAAATCCAGGGTATGCAAATCACAGCAAAAGGAAAAGAAAAGCTGATATTTTTAAAAGAAGGAGATGAAGAATTCAAAAAAGTGCAAAAAATTGTTCGCGGAAGAAGAAAACTTATTTTAAAAATAATTCCAGATAAGATTGAACTTCTTGACTATGATTTTATAAAAGAAGGATATTCGAGACTTCAAATTTTAGAATTATAATCTCTGAAATAAAAATTTTTTTTTCTCAATTTTAAGAGTTCAATATTACATTAAATGAATTATATTTCTTAAAGCCAAAGTCTTCATATATCTTTTGAGCTGGTATGCCTTCTGTAACTGTAAGAATTGCTTTTTTATAACCTTTTTCCCGTAGATTATTTAAAACTTTAGAAAGAAGGGCTTTTCCAATTCCCCTACCTCGGAGTGGTTTACTAACTACGATGTTTTGGATCATAATTTCACCCTCTTCATCTCCTTTTTCTATTAGACATATTCCAACAATTTGTTCTTTTTCGTCCCTTACGACAATGGAACAATCTTTTAACATGTAAGTTGTTAAACTATTTTTCAAATATTCTAAATAAAGAGGAACCGAATTAATTTCTTCCCAGAAAGTTGTATCAGGATGATTTTCGAATGCATTAACACAAAGTCCTGCTATTTCAGAAAAGTCACTTTCATTCAAGGGAGCAACGGAATATTTAGGTAACAACTCATGAGTTTTATCAAATAGATCTAACTTCATGGTCATATTATGTCTTTGTATAATACGATATCCAAGTCTTTTTAGTGGATCAGCTAAGTAGTCCTCTGGAAAAGTAAATGCGGCATTATCAATCTTAATAGTCTCATTAATAGATTTTAACTTTTCTAAAGCTTTCTTTAATAGAATAAATGCAACTTCTTCTCTCTTAACGGTATCTAATATAAAAATATACCTAATTAAAGCAAAATTCTGGTTAATATGTCTGAAAATTAAAAATCCTACAATATGCTCTTCTTTTCTGACTTCAAAACAAGTATACTTATCACTTCCAGATCTAATAATATTTTCAATCTTTTCATACCAAAAATCTGCTTCTTTTATATCTTCATGCTGAACTTTTTCTTCAAAATAATTAATTAGAACTTCTCTTAAATTTTTGAGAATTTTCTCATATTTACTATGTGAATAATTTAATTCTTCTACCTTGTACAATTAGATACACCAAATAATAAGTATTTAAAAAAAAATTAAATTTTTTAAAATTATGGCATTAAAGCATCATTTTGATTATTTCTTGCGCATCAAATAATACTTCAGGATAGTATTTATATCCCTCTACTTGAGCATATACAGAATATCTTCTCCCTATTGCTTTCATTCCTTCTAATATTTTATCATCTGGGCATTCATATACAGCATAAGTTTTAAGCATACCCTCTGAAGACATTACCATCCAATGCTGTACTCTTTTTATAAAGTCGGGATATGCTGGTTTATCTTTAGCTGTATATACTTTTAGCATTTCATCTCCTTTGTTCTGTGGAGTCCAACCTGTAACTAAAATATGAGCCATTCTATTTCAACCTCGTTTTAAAATTCTATATTAGAATTTTTTGTAAGAAGAAATTGTTTCTATTGTTTAAAAGCTTTTTCTGATAAGTATAGTTGACAATACAACTAACTTTTATTAAAAGGTAAATTAAGAAAACGTATAATAAAATTGTTAAGAAATTATATATTAAATGAATTAATATTAGAGAATCAAAATTCTTTGAGTTATTAAATAAATTTGACTAGATTATCTTAATTTGATTAAAGTGCTCTCTGAAAAAGAAAAAATAGAATTAAAGGATGCTCATACTGATAAACAGTTAAAACAGATTTTCAAAAAAATCGCATCAAAAAATCCTGATGCTTATTTTCCAACTAAGGAACTTAGAGAATTAGGATATATGAGAAAAAATTGTGAATCTTGTGGAGCATATTTTTGGACTACACTTAAAAATAGGAAAGTATGTGGAGATCCTGCATGTTCGGGAGGTTTTCAAGTTGTAGTTGATAATCCTTCCAAAATACATTTATCCTTTATAGGAGTTTGGGAAAAAATCGTTGAAATTTTAGAACCAAGAGGATACGTCCCTATTAAGAGGTATCCATGTGTAGCTCGATGGAATCCAACTTCTGAATTTACAATTGCATCAATATCAGCATTTCAACCATATGTTATTACAGGGGAAGTAGAACCACCAGCTAAAAAGTTGGTAATTCCACAGTTTTGTTTAAGATTCAATGATATTGAAAATGTTGGAATAACAGGTTCCCATAACACCGGTTTTGTAATGATTGGACAGCATACTTTTGTAACTCCTGAAGAGTGGAATCAAGGAGAACTCTTTAGAGATATACATGATTTTATTCATGAGGGAGTAGGTTTACCAAAAGAAGAAATAACAATACATGAAGATTCATGGGCTGGTGGTGGTTCATTTGGATGTAGTCTTGAATTCTTTAGTAGAGGAGTAGAGCTTTTTAATCAAGTATATACTATGTTTGAACAAACCCCTGAAGGACCACGCGAACTTAAACTTAAAGTTCTTGATATGGGATTGGGTCAAGAGCGAGTAGCATGGTTCTCTCAAGGTACTCCTAATATGTACGAAGCTATTTTTCCTTATGTTCTGTCCAAATTGAGAGCAATCACAAAAATTGAATTAGATTTAGATCTCTATAACCAATTTTCACAGTATTCTGCATATTTAAATGTGGATGAAGTAGATGATATGGATGAAGCATGGAATCGTGTTGCTAAAGAACTGAACATAGGTTTAAAGGAATTAAAACATAAAATATTACCAATGACAGCGTTATACTCAATCGCAGAACATGCTCGTAGTTTACTTTTTGCAATAAACGATGGTAAGCTTCCTTCAAACGTAGGTGGAGGTTATAATTTAAGGGTAATATTTAGAAGGGCTATAAGTTTTATAGACAAATTCAATTGGGATATAGACATTGCAGATGTTTGTAGTTGGCATGCAAAAGAATTGAACGGGATTTTTCCTGAAGTGTCGGAGCATTTAGATGAAATTCGAGAAATACTAAATGTTGAGAGGGAAAAATTTTATGCTACTAAGAAAAAAGCGGGAAAAATTTTAGAAAAAATACTGAAAAAGAGAGAAATTTCTACTGAAACACTTATAGAGTTATATGATTCTAATGGTATAAGTCCTGATATGGTAAAGTCGACAGCCAAAACATATGGGATAAAAGTGCACATTCCGGACGATTTTTATAACTTAATAGTGGAAAGACATGAAAAAACCGAACAAATCCACGCCACAATAAAAGAAATTGAATTAAATCTAGAAGGAATCCCTCAAACAGAATCTCTTTATTATTATGACTATACAAAAATTTCTAATGAAGCAAAAGTATTAAAAATTATTGATAAAATGGTAGTTTTGGATAAAACAGTAGTATACCCTACTTCTGGAGGACAACTTCATGATATTGGAACAATCAATGGACAAAAATTCTCTGATGCATTTAAACAAGGAAATTATACAATTCATGTTTTAGATGATCAACCCACTTTCAAGGAGGGTGATACTGTTAAAGTAGAAGTCGATAGAGAGTGGCGCACTCAACTCTCCCAGCATCATACAGCTACTCATATTGTAAATGCCGCTGCACGAGATATTTTAGGAAGCCATGTGAATCAAGCGGGAGCTAAAAAAACACTAAAAAATTCTCATTTGGATATTACACATTATGAACAAATTCCAAGAAATAAGCTTCTTGAAATTGAAAAAAAAGCAAATCAAATAGTTAAAGAAGGAATAAAGCTTAATCTAAGTTTTATTCCTCGTACTGAAGCAGAACAAAAATATGGTATGACAATTTATCAAGGAGGGGCTGTACCTGGAAAAAATCTGAGAATCGTTGAGATACCTCAGGTTGATGTCGAAGCCTGTGGAGGTACACATCTAAATAATACTTCAGAAGCTGGTTATATACATATTACTAAATCGCAAAAGATTCAAGATGGAATAGTTAGACTTACTTTTGTAGCTGGAGATGCTACTAATAAACTAAAAGAAAAACACAAAAAAATTCTTAATGAATTAAAAGATATTTTAGATGTTAATCGTAAGCAACTTGTTGGTCGTGTAAAAGAATTACTTGAAAAGTGGAAAAATATAAATAAAGCACTTAAAACTGGAAATGTAGATGATAAAGATTTAGAATTAATCTCTTCTGAAACTTTTGAAGGTGATGTTCTATCAGAAATTTCTCAAATTTTAAATACTAAAAAAGTTGATGTACCAAATAAAATTCAAAAACTATATAATGAATGGAAAGAAGGTAAGCAAAATTTAATTAAAATTAAAGACTTGTTTAGCGATGAGGCAATTGAAAAACGGATAAAGGCTGCTAAGATGTATCGGAATGCTAAGTTAATTTTTGAATCTACAGAAAATTTAACGCAAAATGATATAAAGAATTTGAGTCAAAACATTTTAAAGAAAGATCCAAGTACTATTACCTTTATATCAAATCAAAGTGAAAAAGGGATAATGTTTATGGGGATGTCCGGGAGTAAATCATCAAAAGAATCAGATATTAATATTGGCGATATTGTAACATTAATCAAAAAGCACTATAATGCAAAAGGTGGAGGCAGAAACGATTTTGGGCAAGCTTTAATTACAAAAAAAGGAGTCACTTCAGAAGAAATATTACAATATATAAAAAATAATTATATCAAGAATAAAGATGACTAAATAGCAAACTTATTTGTTTAGCTATCATAACTGATATATTCTATTTCTCATATTAAAGCTAAAGATATAAATAATTATCAGATAAATTATAACTATTATTATCCATTTATAAATAGATTTAAGAGAAATAAGATGATTGAATTAGAAGTTGAGAAAGAGCTTGAAAATTTCAAGGATCAGTTAAATTTGTTAGCTATGATATTTGATACTCGCAGAAAAATGCGTAGAGAGATATATAATGAAAAAACAGGCTATATCTTTAATGCTAAATACCAATTTACGACTAAAGATGATGCATTTAATGTTCACGTAATTTTTAAAAATGGAAAAATGACTGTGGCAGATGGTAAAGTTGATGCTCCTAATATCACCATATACTATAAGGATAAAGAGACATTGGCAAATCTCTATAGCAAAAGTGCTGAAGAATCACTTGATTATCTTTTAACAAACGAGATGGGCTATATTGGAAACATGTCTTACCTTACTAAGTTTTCTTATCTCACATCACTCGTTATGGGTGCTAAGATCAAGGATTATAAAGGTCCTGATAACCGCGTAATATATCCAATTGAGGATATTGATAAAGGAGAAAAGAGTAGGAAGCTCAAGAATGAAAGTTTGAATAAAAAGGTCGATAATGTTGAGGTGTTAGAAGATCCTTATTTAGCAAAATATACTTTAAATGATTTTCCACGTTTAAAATATTTAAAAAACAGGCGTTTTGCCTTAAAACCAGCAATATGTGTTGAAAGAGCTAAATTAGTCACAGAGTATCATAGGAAGAATGGTTTCGAGAAAGATAATTCTGGAAATCCACTAGATCCAGAATTACGACAAGCAGGAGCAGTAAATTACATAATGTCTAATAAAAAACCTATAATTCACGATAAACATCTAATAGCTGGTTCCACTACTTCAAAAGAAGTTGGGATCCCTATGTATCCTGAACTTATTGCAACAGCTATTTGGCCTGAGTTGAAAACAATTGGTGAACGAGAACTAAATCCTAATGATATTTCCGATAAAGATGCCGATATTTTAAGTTTAGAAGTTTTTCCTTATTGGATGGAACGAAATGTAAGAGAGTATTGTCGTACTAAGTTTAATAATCCCAAATCTCAAGCATTAGAAGAAGGTTGGGTATTTTATTTTATGATGAAAACCAATGCCATCAGTCATACAGTCCCAGGCTTTCCAATGGTTATAAATGAAGGATTAGAAAGTGTAATACATAAAGCTGAAAAGCTGGAAAAAGAAGCTGATTCTCTAGAAATGAAAAATTTCTATAAGGCGGTTCAAATAGCATTATATGGTGTTTTAACATATTCTAAAAATCTAAGCGAACAAGCAATAAGAATTACCGAATCTTTAGATCCAAATGAACCAGAACAAGCAAAAAGAATTGTTGAATTAAAGGAAATATCTAGAATTTGTGCAAAAGTACCTGCAAAACCAGCGGAAACACTTCAAGAAGCAATCCAATCTATTTGGACTAGTTTTGTTTGTTTGCATTGTGAAAACGCTAATTCGGCATTATCAATTGGTCGATTAGATCAAATGCTCCAACCATTCTTTTTAAAAGAGATAGAAAATACTAAAAATGATATTGAAAAAGAACAAATCATAAAGAACGCAATTGAATTAGTAGGCTCCTTATTTGTAAGAATTAATGATCATGATCCACTTATGCCAAATGTGGGTTGGAAACTTTTCGGAGGTAGTTCTTCAGATGATACAGTAACAGTTGGAGGTGTTGATAGAGAAGGAAATAATGCCGTGAACGATATGAGTTATATTATTTTAAAGACAAATGAAATGCTTGGTTTCCAAGATCCTAATATGAATGCTAGATATTATTCTGGAATTAATTCCAAGGAATATTTAAGGCGTTTAACTGAAGTAAATGTGAACATGGGAGCATCTCCAAGCATTCATAATGATAGAACTATGATTGAAGCCTTAGTTCACGAGGGTTTTGCTATAGAAGATGCTAGAGATTGGGCAGCTACTGGATGTGTTGAGCCAACTATAGTAGGGAAACATTACGGTCATACAAATTGCATGCTTTTAAACTTAGTTGCTCCCTTAGAAATGGCATTAAATAATGGAATTATTCCATTAACAGGAGAAAAAATGGGAATTGAAACTGGTGATGTTCGTACCAATTTTATAACGTTTGAGGATTTCCTCAATGCTTATAAAACTCAACTTAAATACTTAGCAGAGCAATCAATTGAAATCAATAATTATCTCGGGGAATCACATAGATATATACATCCAACACCACTTCTATCTGGTTTTTATGATGGTCCTTTAGAAAAGGGTAAGGATCTCATTAATGGTGGGGCTGTTTACAATACATCGGGAGTTGCTCTTGTAGCGCTTACAGATGTAGTTGATAGTTTACTCGTTATTAAGGATTTAATCTATAATAAAAAAGTATTTGATTTTGCCACACTAATGGACGCTCTTGATAATAACTTTGAAGGTTACGAATCTGTTCTGCATAAAATAGAACAAGTTCCCAAGTTTGGTTCAGGTGAAGATGGCACCATTGAAATGGCGCAAGATATAGTCGATTTCTGTTATAGGATCTACAATTCTGCTGAAAATTATAGGGGTGGTAAATATCTAGTAGGCTACTGGTCGATAAGTTATCATACTGGATTTGGAATGCTCACTGGTGCGTTACCATCTGGTCGAAAAAAAGGGAAGGCTTTAACTCCGGGATTGACTCCTGCACCAGGTACTACGGATATCTTACTTCCAAGTATACAAAGTGTTGCAGCTATAGATTACTTAAAAATGGCTAATAATGCGTCTTATAATGTGAAACTTGTACCCCATCCTGGAGATAATCATAAAGAAACGCTCGATATTTTCACAAGTTATGTCCAAAGCTTTTTTGATCTAAATGGAATGCAGTGGCAATTTAACGTTATATCCTCGGATACCTTGAGAGAAGCTATGGCTAACCCAATCGATTATAGATGGCTTTTGGTTAGAGTCTCAGGATATAATGCTTATTTCACCAAACTAAATAAAAACATGCAATTAGAACTAATCGAAAGGCATGAATATCATTCCAGAGTATAAATATTTTATTTTTTATTTTTAAATTTTCAATTCGTGAAATAATGAATGAAAAAACACTTATCGTAGATATCAAAAGAAATGCTCTAGATGATGGTCCAGGAATTAGAACTCTAATTTTTTTTAAAGGTTGTCCACTTTCTTGTGTTTGGTGCCAAAATCCAGAAGCAAAATCTCCCTTTACAGAACTCTCTTTTGATAAAGAAATGTGTGTTGAATGCAGAAAATGTTTAGAAGTATGTGATCAAAATGCGATTAATTTCGATTATAAATACCGTGTTGATCGAAGTATATGTAATCTATGTGGACGTTGTATAGAATTTTGTCCTAATAACGCTTTAAAGCTTGTTGGTAGGAATTATACAATTAATGAATTAATTAATATTATTTTAAAAGATAAAGTATTTTATGATAATTCTGGTGGAGGAGTTACTCTTTCTGGAGGAGAACCTCTCTACCACATGGATTTTGTCCACAACCTGCTCAAAGAACTTAAAAAAGAAGAAATTCATATATGCATTGAGACCTGTGGTTTTTATAATACAAAACAATTTGAGAAACTAATCCTACCATACATTGATTTAATCTATTTTGATATAAAGATATTAGAATCTAATCTTCATGCTCAATATTGCAAAGCTCCTAATAAGCTAATTTTAGAAAATTTTGAAATTTTAAATAACAAACGAAAAATCGAAGTATTACCAAGAATTCCTCTAATTCCTAATATAACAGATACATCAGAAAACCTACGAAAGATAGCAGACTATTTGAAATCTTTGCAAATAAAAAAAATATGGTTTTTACCATATAATCCATTATGGTTATCAAAATCAGAGAAGATTGGTATTAATCCGTTATACACTCATTCCCAATGGATTTCTAATGAGAAAAAAGAGCAGGTTAAAGCAATTTTCTCAAATTTTGATTATAATAATTTTTAATATTTATAAAAAAACCATTCAGCTCTTTTTTAATGGTTTAAAAACAGTTTATATATAATTAGATTTAATATAATTATTAGAAGATTTTTATCTGTTTGGATGAACAAAACATGGGAAAAATATTAAGAATTGATTTAGAATCTAAAAAAATTATTACTGAAATTGTTGATCCTGAATTAGAAAATAAATATATTGGAGGAGCTGGAGTAGCTGCAGCGATCTTTACAAAAGAAGTCCCTCCTGAGATTGACCCTTTTAATGCTCAAAATCTCCTTATCTTTTCTTTAGGTCCAATTTGTGGGACACTTATTCCTTATTGTGGCAGACATCATGTAATGGCGAAATCTCCATTAACTAGGATTTTAGGGGAATCATCTGCTGGTGGCTTTTTTGGAAATGAATTAAAAAAAGCGGGTTTTGATCATATTATCTTTAGTGGAATAAGTCAGAAACCTGTTTATATACGGATTCATAATGATGACGTTGAAATTCGAGATGCTACATATTTATGGGGTAAAGGCACTATAGAAACGGAAGATTTATTGATTAAAGAATCTGGTGATAATAATGTAAAAGTTGCTTCAATAGGACCAGCAGGAGAAAATCTAGTTAAATTTGCTTCAATAATGAGTGAAAAAGGTCATGCAGCAGGACGTTGTGGTCTAGGGGCCATTATGGGCAGTAAAAAATTAAAAGCTATTGTTGTGCGTGGTACTAAAGATGTTCCCGTTGACAATAAAGATAAGGTAATGGAAGCTGCAGAAAAAATAAGAACCATTGCTAAAACAACCCCTTTTTCTATAGCTATGCATGATCTAGGTACTCTAGCACATATGGATAATTATGTTAGTGCGGGAGATGTACCAATTAAAAACTTCACGCTTAGTCGGTGGAAAGGGACAAAAAAAATTGGTTTTTATGCTCTTAAAGAAAAATATGAAATACAACATTTTTCATGTTTTAATTGTTGGACTGCTTGTAGAGGAAAACTTAAGTATAATAATGAATGGATAGAATGGCCTGAATACGAATTTTTAGGAATGATGGGTTCCAATTTATACGTGGATGATTTAGAAGCTTTGATTAAATGGAACATAATGGTTAATAATTTAGGAATGGATTGTATTTCTCTTGGTGGAGTTCTTGGAGTTTTTCTTGAAGCAATAGATAGAAAATTAATTGAAATTGATTATAACAGTCTAGGCTTTATAAAAGATCCAGAAAAGGATCAATATAATATTTGGGGTGTTACTTCCGCAATTGAAAATCTAATCGAGTTAACGGCATATCGAAAAGAAATTGGGAATGAATTAGCGGACGGTGTTCGTTTATTTTGTCAAAATTATAATTTACCAGATGATCTTAATATGCATGGGAAAGGTCTTGAAATACCAGCTCATGAACCTCGTTCAAACAATATGACAGCTCTAGATTTTGCTACATCTTCACGTGGAGCGTATCATGGGTATGAGCCATTTCACTTGTCATTTGCTACTCATTTTAAAAAGGAATTAGGGCTTACTGAAAGGATTAATGCATTCTCTGATGGTGAAGATGTCGTAATTGCGGTCAAGAGAATACAAGACGCGTGCGAGTCTTATGTTGCAGCAGGAGGTTGTATTTTTGGCTTTTTTTATTCTAGTGAGATTAAGCCATGGGTGGATGCAGTTAATGCTATCACAGGTAGAACTTATACAGTTGAAGATTGGGTAAAAATTGGTGAAAACTTATTCAATTTAAAAAGAGAATACAATATAAAATGTGGTATTAGAAAGGAGGATGATTCAATTGGAACAAGATTTTCAATTCCTATCCCCAAAGGAGGAACAAAAGGTAATATTCCTCCCCTTAAAGAAATGCTAGAAAGATACTACAATATAAGAGGTTGGAATTCAGAAGGAATCCCAAAATAGGATTGAAAAATTAGCTTTAAAATTTCTTTAAATTAAAATTTTTTTAATACTTTTTTTCTATATAGACTATATAGACTTTATATTCTATAACGAGAGTACTTAAAACTCTAAATTTTTTAATTATAATTAAATGAGAAAAATGAATCTATATATTAAAAATGTTTGATCGATATCTCTTAACATTACTAAAAGAAAAGGATGATTATATCCGATTAAAAAATGAGGTTTTACAGACGCCTCTTGAAAAATCAATTAATTATATCATTGAAAAAATTAAGCATGATATCGAGAAAATAATAAAATTAAATCAAATTAAATTTATATATATTTAAATTACAAATTTAGGAGAAAAAAATTATGAAAACTGTATATAAAGAATTTAACTGTCCACAATGTGGAGAATTACGTTATATAAGCGTTAATGGCGTATGTTTTGATTGTAATAATAAAAACATTCTCATATCATTAGCAAAACAGCGTAAATTACACCAAAAGCTCCATATGACAATTAATTCTCTTAGTATAGAGAACTATCAATTAAACTAATTTTTTTTATTTAACTCAATTTTTATATTCTAGTGTTTTTATTAAAGAATTTTATCTCATCAAAAACATTTTAAATTTAGTACTAATTATTAAATTTATAAATTATAGAAATTCTCTCTTAGAAACTAGCCTCATTATGAGGAGATGCTGAAAAATGGTCGAAATAATACAAATTAGTGACTTACATTACGGAAGTGAATTCCGAGAAGATTGTATTGAAAATATTATTAATTATATTAGTGATGTTCATCCTGATATTGTAATCTGCACTGGGGATATTGTTCATAAGGGAAGAGTAGTTCAATTCAAAAGTGTGGCTAAATATATAAATAGAATAAAGGATATAACTAAATTTATGGCAGTACCTGGCAATCATGATGCTAAGAGCTCAGGTTTAGTATATTTTGAAAAAATTATCGGCCCAAGGCGTTCAAGATTGATTCTAGAGGATAAAGACGCGATTATCGTTGGTATTTGTTCCGCAAGAGATGACCTAGCTGAGGGACGTATCGGAGATGAGCAATTGGATTGGCTTGGACGTCAATTTGACCGGCATTTAGAAGATAGAGTAATGGCATTACATCACCATTTAATTCCTATTCCGATGTCAGGACAGAAATTCACTACTGTTCGAGATGCAGGAGAAATCTTAGAATTCACTAATTTATTCGAAGTGGATTTAGTTTTAATGGGTCATCGCCATGTTCCACATGCTTACACAATTTCATGGAAGAATACATCAAGTACAACATTTCTTTACTGTGGTACTTCAACCTCAAATAAAGTTCGAGCTGACGATATTCCTAGTTTTAATCATATTTTCCTACGTGAAGGTAATTTAGAAGTCTACATAGTTCAATCAACTGATCTCAAGAAGAGTTTATTATTGGAACGAAAGGAACATCATACAGAATTTATTAGACCGCGGAAAACGAGAATTGAACATTTGCTTGCATCAGAAGTATGGGATGAATAATAAGGATTCCATAGAATAGGTTATAAATATGCCCAAACCAGTTTCCCCATTGTTAACAGTTGATGCTGTAATTTTATTAAATAATAAAAAGGATATTGTCTTAATTCGGCGAAAAAATCCTCCCTTTCAAGGCCAATTTGCATTACCCGGAGGATTTGTTGATAGAGGGGAAACAGTTGAAAATGCTTGTATTCGTGAAGTAAAAGAGGAAACAAACATCAATGTGAAAATTCTAAAATTAATCGGTGTTTTCTCGGATCCAAAAAGGGATCCACGAGGTCATACAGTCTCCGTCGCTTTTTTATGTGCACCATTAACAAAAAAAGAAAAACCTAAAGCTCTAGATGATGCAGCTGATTTAGAAATTGTTTCACTCAGACAACTCTCCTCTTTAGAACTAGCTTTTGATCATATGAAAATTATTAAGAGTTCAGGGATTTTAGAAAACTTAATTTAACCTAATTAACACTTTTCCTTTATTTCATAAAGATTTTGAAAAGAATCTTTAATAAATAAATAATATCCAACTCCCTCTTTTCTGGGAACTTTTATTACATCATACCCCAATGAAGTTGCCTTATCAACAAAATCATCTCTATTTTCTATTAATAAGCATGAGTGGGTAAATGTGTCATTCGCTTTACTTTCATCATTAGTAATAAAAACTTCAAAGCCTAGGGAACCCTTTTCATATCGCAGGACCTTTTGCGCTCTACTCACACCAAAGAATTTTTCCATTAAATCAGTTGATACTGTGAATGATCTCGTTTTTTCTAAACCTAGTAATTCAATAAAAAAACTATCAGAATCGCTCTCATAATTCGCAGCAACGGCTATATGTTCCAAGTTTTTCTCACTCATTTCGATCAATTTTGAAGTTTTAAACTTTTTTAAAAGAGCTAATAATAGACAATTTTTTAATTTTAATATATTTAAAATTTTAGTTAATTATTTATATCGTTAGGAAAATATTCTCATCTTAATTTTTGTTGAAGATTTAAAAATTTATGGGTCATAATATTATTAATAGTTCAAAAAAAATTTCGAATAAGATTAGGGTATTTCGTTGATGACAGAAGTCTCAGAACAACAGTTTTTAAATAGAGTTTGTGAAGTTGTTTTTAAACTTTCAAAAATAGTAAAAACTCAATCCCCACGATTTAAGAGGAAGTGGGACGAATATTTGGGATCCCTGAATAAACAACCTCATATTGTCCGCCAAATAACTCTTGAAGAAGACAGATTTATAAAAGAAATTGAATATAGAATTTCAGTTTTAAAGAATGTAGAACAGGCAACTCTAGATGGATTTCATTCAGTAAAAACTTTATTACAAACCTTATATGGCGCTTATATTGATTCTGACTTATTTAAAAATGATTTTTCAGTTGAAGATCAAGTAATTTTGAAATATTTTATAGCAAAAGAGATATTGGGAAATCTTATACAATATAATAAGCTAGATCATGAATCTGTCCCATTAAAATATAATATTATTGCTAGAAACTATACATTGATTAAATTAAAAGGTCAAAGTGATATCGAAATACTTGATAGCTTAAATAAATTAAATATAAAAGACGTAAAGATGTCTGCTGTCGTATCTCTTATGAAAGAAATTGAATCAGATGGGATTATTACAATCAAAAAAAAAGGAGAAAGTTATCAATATACTCTTAAAAAAGAATTAGAATTGTCTAAAGAGGGAAAATTATGCTATAGTCAAGTACTACAACCACTAGTTGATTTTCCAACTCTATTTTTTCGAAGCTTCTTCAACATCAGAGAATTAAATATTACCCTTGACAGAAATGTCAAATATCATGATTTTCTACAAAACATTTTGTTAAAAACTGCGACACAGGGATTTGCTCCAACTAACTATGTTTTTAAAAATTTAGTTAAGTATTATGAGAAAATTAGAGACGAATCTGAATAGTTCCTATTACCTTATTTAATAATATTAAAACTCTTTGGTTTTCTTGATAGGGATATTAAGTTCTTCTAAAAGAGGAATAAGATGTTTTTTATCATCAGAATTTGTCCCTTTCCAATCTATAATAAAATAATCAACCTTTTCAAGAGTATTATTTACCATTTGCTTAATTAAATCTTCATGCAATTCTTGAATGTAATATTTTGGGCAAATAAAAGACATTGCTATACTTTTACTTCTGATTAGTCTATTAAAATTTGGAGCATAATGAGTACCTCCAAATCCTAAACCTATCTTTTGATCTCCCCTTTCAAGATATTCAACATATCTATGAATAGTATTAAAGATGACGTTTGTTAATATCACCCCAGCATCGTCAATTCTCCATTCTTCTTTACTGCTTCCTAATTCCATAAAAATTAAGGGTATCTTTAATCTTGTAGGTCCATGATGAGTCACTTCGATATCACGTGAAAATTCTGTTAATGTAGGAGGAAATTGGTGTTCAATTAATGAAATAAATCCTGATTTATGTAATAGCGCACTCGTTCTTGATAAATTTTGAGGATCTCCACCAAAATCAGCATTATTACTCCAATTACCAGTAGTATGAACTAAAAATGCTGGTCTTGCAGTTTTTGAAGTATGGCGACTGGCAAAGATTAGAAAATCTGGCTTCAGTTCTGAACTCTCTAATTTTAAGTCATTTAAAAAAATTAGTGGATCTTCAGTAAGACCAAGAAAAATTTCATTTCCACTAAACTTTGTCTTTGATTTGAAAACTACATTTTTATGCCATTTAAAATCTGTTATTTCGAAATTGAAAATGTTAGAACTTAAAAATTTATCCCTCATATTCATTGATGCTTTATCTTCAGTCGAGGTTATAATCAGAAACTCTATTAAATCTCACCTACACTTTTTTTTCTATAACGTTAACAAACTCAATAAAAATATTATAACTCTAGTTTATTCCTACAAATTTAATAATTTTTAAATCTATTTTCAATATTAATGAGTATTAATTTAATAATAGTGCTAATTCTTTCTTTACCCATTGGAATTTTATTTTTTATAGCAGATTATTTTGAAAAAAAACTTATTCAAGTGCATGCTTCATTAATAGCGGGAATTTCAGTTTCTTATTTCTTCCTAATTGTACTGCCTGAAATTGCTGCACGATTGCCAGAGTTTCCTTTCCATTTAAGACTATTCGAATATCTCTTTGTCCTCATCGGATTTTCATTTATCCACATCTCTGAAAAACTAATATTGCAGAAAGTTGAGATAAGGACTCAGAGAAAAATGAGAAAATTGATCAAAAAAGAGAAAATCTTAGAAAGCGTTGAACGTAGTATGGAAAAAATTCTTACAAAAGAATTAACTCATGAAAGTGTGGATGAACTTGCACTAAGAGAAATAGCTCGGACACTTACTGAATTAAATCAAGAAGAAGATGAAATGAAATCAGAAATAAATAATTATAAAATTAAGATCCAAAATAAAATTAATAAAGAGCTAAGTAACTTCCGGCTTGTAACAGATTATGCTTATCACTTTCTTGTAGGAATTATTTTAGTAGGATTATTAAGGATTGAATTAGTAGGAGGAATCCTTTTTTTCATATATGCCTTTTTTAGAACTGTTGTGACTAAACGATCTGAAGCACACCTCATTTTTACAGATTTAGAAATCTATGAAGAGCAAAAGTTTGAACAAAAATCTATTATTAAATATATCTCATGTAGTTCTGCATTAGTCGGTGTAATAATCGGATTAATTATTAATACATTTTTGCCACCTAATTTGGAACTCTTATTTATTTTTTATTCCTTCATCTCTGGGGTTATTTTGTATGTTATTGTAAGAGAAGTTATCCCTGAAAAAGAGAAAGGAAATCCATTAAAATTTTTGATTGGCTTAGTAGGTTTCACGCTAGCCATAATTATCATAAATATTTTTACAGATGTGTTATATATCTAGATATATTATAAATTAGAATATATTGATTATATAATCTTAATTCCAATAAATGTAGTCTTTATAAACATTTATATTCATTAAAACTAAGTTTAAATTAACGTGAGGTTATGAAATAAAATGGATATGAAGAAAAAAAGTTTTAATGAAATTTTAAGCATTGATGATGATGATAAAAAAATCATCGAAATGATCGAGAGAGATCCAGATATAACCCATAGCGATATTGC
>JBHLRA010000004.1:49784-53696 GCA_048883045.1 Candidatus Thorarchaeota archaeon
TTAAGCATTGATGATGATGATAAAAAAATCATCGAAATGATCGAGAGAGATCCAGATATAACCCATAGCGATATTGCTAAAGAGATTGAAAAATCTCAACCTGCTGTAGGTGCTCGTATTATTAAATTAGAAAGAAAAAACCTTTTAACTAAGCAAGTTGGTTTCAATATTAAGAAAGTAGATATAAAAGTCGCTATTGTTTACATTTCTACGAAAGATGTAGATGATATTGTCGCAAAGATTGAAAATTGTCCGTTTATCAACCATGCATTTAAAATATCTGGAGAATTCAATGTTTTATGTTTTATTGCAGCCTCCGATTTACAAACAATTGAAAAGTTAGTTGATTTATGTTTTAGAAGAGATCCAAACGTAATAAACGTAAAAACAAATATTCTTATTGAATCAATTCATGATTTTGTAGTACCAATTGATTTTCAAATTGAGGATTTTGATGGAAGATATTGCGGACCAGGCTGCAACCTAGCAGATGATATACCAAAGTTTAAATTCAAGCAAGAAAATGAAGAAAAAATAGAATAAATTTCTTTCTTTAAATCTCTTAAATTTGTTCTGTAATGGAATAATTAATTAGGTAATATTAAATTCTTAACTGTCTTTTATTTTTGTTAATCCTCTTGCTTTAGCAATTTTATATTTGCATTTTTCTCCACAACCCTCTTCTAAAGTTGGATTATGTTCTTCAGAATCAAAATCGATAGGAAGGATAAAATCCTTTGCGATGTCTAAAACAATTTCCATAGATACGCTAGTTATTTGAGGGTTATTACGAAAATGATAATTAACAATATTATCTAATTTATTAAGTTTAGAGCTTGCAAGTAAAATACATATATTATGCTCTCCTGAGAGTCTAAATGAATTCAACATAAAGGGACAGAATTTAGCCATATCCATCACATCATCAGGATTTTTAGTTTTCAATTCAACCGTAGCAAGGTATAAATCTACTTTCTTAAAGTTGATTCCAGGCTGGAATTGGAGTATTCCATTTTTCTCCAGCTTTTTTATGCGCATTCCAACGGTTGGTTGCGATCTGTTTATTTTCGTAGCAATCTCTGTGTGTGTAAGGTTCGGATCTTCTTGAACTAATGAAATTATTTGCTTATCAATATCATCCAACTTTAATTTATCAGAAATCATAATATTTTCCTAATTTTTATTTTCTAATTAAGTAATAATTTTTGAAATTTATAAAATATTAGGGTGAATTTATAAAAAATTAATCTATCTTATTTCTTGCTCTGAACATAATTGATAAAGATTTACCGAACAAAGAATAAAATTCTAGTATAACATAAATTAAAAATCTGCTAAAGGAATCTCATTTTCAAAATAAATTGTTTTTCCATCAAAACTTATCTGAATTGCGAAAATCTTAATATTTCTCCTTCTTGCTTCACTAAAGTTTTTTGAAAATTCTGGATCCATCTTAATATTAGGACTTAAACGTTTTGCGTTACGAAATATTAAAAAGAGCAAAATCCCACTATTTTCAATAATTTCTTTTACGTGTCTAGCTCCACGTTCAGTAGGAGCATCAGGAAAAAGAGCAATACCATCTTTAACCAAGGTTACCCCTTTAACTTCTAATGGTATTCCATCGAGTAGAAAGTCTATTCTACTATTTCCAACTTTTACTTCTCTTTTAAATTCTTTAACATTAGAAAATTCTGGTAAGATACCAAAAACTTTTTGTGCAATATTTGAATGTAAGGCAGTATCTATAAGAACCCATTCATCTTTAGTTTTAACAGCTTTAATATAATATTTCAATTTACCCCGGGAATGAGTAAATAAAACTTCAGCACCTTTTATTAGTAATTCTTTGAGTCTGCCAGGATCATGTATATGAGCGGTTTCAGTTTGTCCCTTGTATTTGATTTCTCCTATAAATCTGTTTGGTCTTGAAATGAATGTCCCCGTCATTAAGTCAGGAAGTTCAAGAAGAGGAATTTTACTATTACTCATGATTAGCTTTTTACTCTTTAATTATAATAATATTTAAGCTTAATTTACTCCCAAAATTAAGAGGTTTTATTATAGAATATAACCTTAACAGATAAAAAGAGTTTTTTATTTGAATAATCATGATGAGTCAAGCAAATGACCAACCCACTATTGAAAGTTATAAATTCCATCATATAGACACCTTTAAATGTAAGCACTGCAATGAGTTTTCATGTGAAGAAGCTTGTTTTAGAGGGATTTATGAGGTTAAAAATAAAAATACTACACCTAAATGTACAGTTGTGGAAGATCGAGAAGATAGGTGTGTTAAATGCCATATTTGCACAACTGCATGTAAAGCTAAAGCTATAACGATAGATTAGAAAATATTAGTTAAGAATAATAAAATCTTAGATATAATATTGGGAAATTATAATTCACAATTCCCACAACAAGTTTTATCTAGATCTATTTTTGTATAATCAAAGTTTAAATCAATTGGTAAAACAAAATCATCCACAACATCCTCGATAATATCCATATGAACTTCATAAATCTCTGGATTACCTCTTAAGTGGTGATTAACTACGTGATCGAGATCCTTTAAAGATAAACCCGCTAATAAAATGCTGATATTTGAATCTCCGCTCAATTTAAACGCTGTAAGCATGAAAGGACAATTTCTCACGATATGAAAAATCTTTGCGGGATTCTTAGTTTGAATTTCAGCTCTAGCAAAATACAAATCTGCAACTCGAATATTTATTCCTGCTTGGTATTTTAAAACTCCTAATTTTTCAAGTTTTTTAATGCGCATCCCAACTGTTGGTTGGCTGCGATTTACATGTTCAGCAATTTCAGTATGTGTTAGATTTGGGTTTTTCTGAATTAAATCCATTATTTGGCAATCAATTTCATCAATACCTATTTTTTCGCTTATCATTATCTTTACCTAGTTAATTAAAATTGGAAATATAATCAATATTTGATATTCGATCATCGCGATACCACGATATAATGATATTACGATAGCATCATATTTAAATTTTTCTATCAATTGTATTATTATAAAAGCATTAATAATCCATTAAAACAAGCTTTAAAAACTAGCAAAATGAATATTCTAAATAATCAATGAGCGAATTAAGAAAATATACCATTGAGTTTTTAAAAGTTTTAGCTGATCCAACAAGATTGGAAATCTTGGATCAATTAAAAACTAGTGAAAAAAATGCATCAGAAATTCAAGAAGAATTGGAGAAATCTCAATCAACAATTTCTAAACATTTGAAGATGCTTGTTGATAATAATTTAATAGAATTTGAGAAAAAAGACAATATAAAATACTATAAGATAAAAAATATTGATATTTTCACACTTCTTTCTCATATTAATTCAACAGTGGCAGATATTAACACGGAGAGACTTAAAGATTTAATAGATATTGATAGAAATGAAACGTTATCTTAACCTTTTAATATTAAAGTTTATTTCAAAATCTTAAAAAAATATGAAATCGCAAGAAGAAGAGGCTTCATCCGAACAATCAATAAAAATAGTACTTATTGGATTACATAATAGCGGGAAAACCTCAATATTGAATTGTTTAAAAGGTATCAAAGCGATATCTGCTTTTAATAATCCAATGCCTACAAAAGGTCTCGATGTGCAGTTATTTGAAGCCTTAAATTCAAAGTATGCAATCTGGGATCTTGGGGGTCAAGAAACTTATCTTGACGATTATTTTAATGATTTCGAGAAATTCATTAAAGGAACTCATAAAATTATATATGTGATTGATATTCAAGATACTAAAAATTACGATAATGCATTAATTTATCTAAAAAAAGTTATAAATTCAATTAAGGAACAGAATAATATTGATTTTTCAGTATTCTTACATAAATTTGATCCAGATTTAATTTTTGATTCCAATTTGAA
>JBHLRA010000005.1:0-2146 GCA_048883045.1 Candidatus Thorarchaeota archaeon
CTTTTATCGAAGCTTGAGTGAATTCTGGATTTAGGGATCCAGATTTCAGTTCCATTATCAAATTGAATAAGTAAAGCTTTATCAGTTTCACCCTTGATAATTCCATTAACACTTTGTACCTTACTCGAATTACTTTTGTTTTCACTATACTTCTTATTATTATATACATTTTCTGGAGTAGTTATTATTTCCTCTTGCACTCTCGTGCTTGATATAAACCCTGAGTTGCTCTTTTTTGAAATATTAGGAGTAGTAGCAAATTCTATCTTCTCTTTTAATAAATGTTTCATAAGTAATTCTAGTATTTTAATTTGAGCATACTCTAATACTTTAGAATATTTACCAATGTGAAGCCATAACTTATTATATTCTCCGTTTTCCCACTTAAATGAAATTTGTGTTTTTGAATCTTTGAATGTATGATAGCTCGACCATGATTTTGTTTCTTTATTTAAAACTCGTATAATCCAGATCATTTCTTCTAATGAGAATTTTATAACTTTGCCTTCTCCAACGCTAGGTTTTTCCCAAGATCCATCATTTTTACTTTTAATGAGTCTAAAAAATATATGCGGCTCACTTTTAGAAGAACTTTGAATAATCAACCCTACTTTCTGGCCAAAAAAACTATAACTATGATTGTCAACCATACATCTATCATTAATTCAATATTTTTAAAGAAAAACAGAGTACAAATTTAGTATTTTTGTCGAAAAACAAAATATGGTCTTTACAAAGATTTTTTTTGAATTTTTAATATTTCTTCCCACTATGAGAGCCGAGAATAAAAAAAAATCTGAGAAGGATGTTATCAAAGCAACCCGATATCCAAATACATTAAGTTCATTAAAAAAGGATTTTGAAGCACTTGGTATAGGATCTGGACAAGTGCTAATAATGCATAGCTCATTAAGTGCGATAGGATGGACTGTAGGAGGTCCCGTTTCGGTAATAAAAGCAGTAATGCAACTCCTTACTTCAGAGGGAACATTGGTCATGCCTACATTCTCTGGTGATAATACAGATCCATCCAATTGGGAAAATCCACCAGTACCTGAAAAGTGGTGGGACACTATTCGAAATGAAATGCCTGCTTATCATCCTGAAATTACACCTACACGAGGAATGGGTGTAATAGTCGATATATTTAGAAAATGGCCTAATGTAAGACGTAGTGACCATCCTGTATCCTCTTTTGCAGCATGGGGAAAACATGCTGAATATATTACTAATAATCACGAGTTAGAAGCTGATTTAGGTGAAGGTTCTCCTTTAGCTCGTATTTATCAACTTAATGGAAAGATTTTATTAGTGGGAGTCTCCCATGAAAACAATAGTTCTCTACATCTTGCTGAATATCGAATTAATTATAAAGGTAAAAAATATAAATCGACTGGTTCCGCTATCTTGATAAATCAGGAAAGAAAATGGGTGAAGTGGGAAGAACTGAATCTAAACATGGATGATTTTGAGCAAATAGGAAAAGATTTCGAATCAAAAATTAATTATACTCCAGGTAAAATTGGATTAGCAGAAGCTAGATTATTATCTCAACGAAAAATGGTGGATTTTGCCATAGAATGGTTTAAGAAGAATCGCTAGACTTCTATTATATTTTCACATTCAATTTTCTTAATTCTGTTCTTAAATCAGTTTGTTGATTAAATAGGACAGTTTTTATATTCATTTTTTTCGCTCGAGATAAAAAGGCACGGACATCATCAATAAAAATACACTCTTCTGGTATTAAACCATATTTATTGATTAATTCTCGATAAATTTCAAGTTCTGGTTTAATCACTTTTACTTGTCCTGAAATAACCTTACCATCAAATAGAGAAAGAAATTCATATTTACTTTTTACAAAATCAAATGCTTCGATAATAAAATTTGAAAGGATATATAATTTATAACCATTAGATTTTAGATCGTATAGAATTTCAACATTTTCTTGTATCGGAGTGAGCATCTCCATCCAATGTATAAAAAAGGTTTCAATGAATTCCCGATCTTCTGGAAATTTAACAATAAATTCTTCTTCAGCCTTTTTGATAGATATCGTTCCACGATCTAATTCTAACCATATTTTACTTCTGATCACATTTGAGATAAAATACCCAATGTAATCATCATCTATAGTAAATCT
>JBHLRA010000005.1:2246-9304 GCA_048883045.1 Candidatus Thorarchaeota archaeon
TCTAATTCTAACCATATTTTACTTCTGATCACATTTGAGATAAAATACCCAATGTAATCATCATCTATAGTAAATCTTCGTAAAAATTCTTCTGGTTTGAAATTAAATATAACATTGCCTAAATCAAAGATTATGTTTCTTATCACAATTCAATATCAACAAAGTACTGAACTAAATTAAAATACAAAATAGGTAAATATAATTAAATTTTTTTTAATAATTAAGACACTTACAACACAATTGGTTTTAAATTAAAGATAATGGTATATCAGGACCAAAATACTTTCCAGAGTGTGGAAAAGAAATAGAACTATATATTAACCATTGTAATTTTTGTGGAGTTATGATTCTCCAATTTAGAAATGAAAACAGGAAAAAAAAGAAAATTAAGTTAATTTCTAAAAAAAAATGAGTTAGATAGATATGTTTGAGAAAGAAGATATTAAATTTCTGCAAGAATTATTGATGAATTCATGGCCAGCGAATCATTATTACTTTATAAATGGTTGGATCTTGCGTTTTACTGAGGGTGTGACCTTTCGTGCCAATTCTGTTTTTCCTTTACATTATACTGGTGATTTGAACGAATTGGATAAAGATATTACTCTTACTGAAAAAGCCTACCAAGCCTATAAATTACCTGCAATTTTTACAATACCTGAGTATTTTGAACCGTCCAATTTAGTTGATAAACTTTTAGAAAAGGGATATCAACAGTTTGGATGCCATACTCATACATTAATTGCCTCTACTCAAGACTTGAAAAATGATATCATAAATGAAGAATTTACATATGTGATCATTTCTGAAAGAAGAAAAGAAATTGCAAATTTTTTAGGAACATTTTCGAACAGAGATCAAAGCTCACAAAAAATAGTAGATACAATAGTGAATCGGGTTATTTTTCCACAAAAACGCTTTATTATCGCTCAATACAAAGGAAAAATAGTGGGAACCCTTTTGGGAATACTAGATCCTCACGGATTCTTGTATATAGCGGATGTATTAGTAGATCCCGATTTTAGGCGACAAAAGATCGCTAAATCAATTTTTTTCACAATTATAAACAATTGGGCCGTTCCAAACGGAGTAAAAAAAATTTGGTTGCAAGTAGAAATCAAAAATATCGGAGCAATGAATCTCTATACAAAATTAGGATTCAAAAAAGCTTATAGTTATTACTACTTAGGAAAAAACGTTTAAAGCATAAAGATTTGAATTAATCTTTATATATCAAATCTTTCATGGATAAGACACAAAGCCATAGGATCGTTTCTCATCTAAAGAAAAAGCGCCACTAATAAAACCTGAATCGATAATTTTAACAAATCTATCAATCTCGGGATATTTTTCATAAATCCAATTAAGGATATCTTCAAAGTATTTTAAAAATTTTCCATAAGGAAGTTTATAATCAATAAATTCTTTATAATTTAGATGTAATAGCAAGAATCTGGTAAAATGAAAACCTTTCTTTAAATTGAATTGATCAAGAATGTGAATAACTAAATTTTGACTATAGTTCAAATCAATAAAGAGAAGAATATCTATAACCTCTTTTATTTCTCTGTAATTGGCAAATTGATCTTTTATTAATCTTCTAAGTTTTCTAAGAATAGCACCAGTTAAATTATTAGCGATGTGCTCTAATACAACTTCTAATTCTGCACTATTTAAACAATCTAAATACTTATTATACAGCAAATACTGAATCACATTTACATTATTAGTCTCAAATCTTTTAGCAATCTCTTCTTTGAAAACTCTTTTCGCTTTAAAGTCTCCCGCTAGACTAAGTCTCCTAAGCAAAGGAAAGGCTAGATTACTATGAATTAGATTTGTATTATAATTATTTTCATACCATGTTTGAAGATTTGAACAGTGAGCCCAAAAAATTGTTTTAGGATCGATATTATAAGGATTCTCTCCTATATGTTCAAGAGAGTCATTTAAAGTTTCTACCGCATCATCTATCGATTTGATATCAGCTAAATTATTGTCCAAATCAATATTATTATTCAAAAGGATGTACTTACAATGATTAAATAATTGATTCTTCACATAAATATTGGTTTTCTCATCTTCAAATCTGAGGTCGAGAAGTTTATTTATTCTAAATTTTAGCACAATACTTTATTGGGTTTCTTAAGATTTATTTTTTTGCCTAACAGAATCCATTTTTCTTTCATAAAATAAAAA
Organism: Candidatus Thorarchaeota archaeon; assembly: GCA_048883045.1. GTDB lineage: Archaea > Asgardarchaeota > Lokiarchaeia > Sigyniarchaeales > SOKP01 > Loki-b32. The sequence continues at coordinate 4,446 of JBHLRA010000005.1, forward strand.
TTATTAAATTCTAAAGTGGAGTTTTATTCACTATGAACAATATAATAAAATTTCTCTATGAAAAAATCCCATATTACTCAACCTTAGGTTTTGAATTACAAGAAATTGCAGATGGAAAAGCAATATTCGAGATTGAAATAAGAGAGGAACTTACTCAGAATGGAATGATCCATGGTGGAGTTTTAGCTTCTCTTGTCGATTCTACGTGTGGATGCGCGGCATTATCTCTAATTTTTCCCGAGGGGTATATTACGACAATAGATTTACAAGTCGAATTTCTAAAACCAGTGGCTAAAGGACGTTTGATAGCAAAGGCTAAATGTATTAAGAGTGGGAAAAATATTTTCTTCTGTAAAGCAAAAGTGTGGGGTGAAAAAGGAGAACTTGTTTGCACAGGAAGTTCACAACTTCTCCGAATATGATGAAAAAAGCACACTCCCCCGACAATTATTTTTTTCCTTCTATATAGTGCAAAATATTTCTTTTTATAAATATTAATGATTGTAGAGTTTTTGATGATAATATATTAGATATTAGAAACAGATACGAAAAAGTTATTGGATATTTAAAAATATCCTCGAAAACGGGAGATAATGTTGAGCAAGCATTTTTATCTCTCCTTGAACGAATTTAAAAATTAAAAAAAATCATACTTTAGTAATCCATCCATATGGATCTTCAATATCTAGCCGTTGTAATCCTGTTAATAATTCATAAATTTTTTTAGTTATTTCTCCTGGTTCTCCATCATTAAATACTCGCTCTTTACCTTCTAAATTTACTGAGGCAATCGGTGTTATTACGGCAGCAGTTCCACTACAAAATGCTTCAGTGCATGAATTTTCAAATAATTCTTTATATGAGACATCTCTTTCCTCTACTTCTATCCCTAATTGATTAGAAGTAAGTTCCAAAATGGATTCTCTTGTAATACCTTCTAATATTGTTCCGGTCTTTCTTGGAGTCGCTAATTTACCATTAATCATTGCAAAAAAATTAGCAGCGCCAACTTCTTCAATATATTCCAAATGAACTGCATCTAAATATATAATTTGAGCAAATCCTCGTGCTTTTGCTTCTTTTGCAGGTAGCATCGTTCCTGCATAATTACAGATTGTTTTTGCTGAACCAGTACCTCCTGGGGCTGCTCTTGTATATACTTTAGATATCTCTAATTTAATACCTTTGAAGCCTTCTGGAAAGTAGGGCCCAACAGGAACTGTAAAAATCATTAATTTAAATTCTTCTGCTGAATGTACACCTAAAATAGGTCCGTAACCAAATAAAATTGGACGAATATATAAAGCTCCTCCACTATCATATGGTGGAATATATTGTTCATTTTCTTTAACAACTTTTTTTACAGCTTCAATGAATTTCTCAACCGGATATTCTGGCATCAGTATTCTCCTGGCACTAAAATTAAATCTCTTCGCATTCTCTTCGGGGCGAAATAGTGTTATGTCTCCATTCTTAGTTCTTAATGCTTTCATTCCTTCAAAGATGCCTTGTCCATAATTTAAAACACAAGATGCAGGTGATATTTCAAAATTTCCAAACGGCAATAATTGACCATTATCCCACTTACCATCCTTATGAGTAGCTATAAACATTGTTTTAGTTTTGATGAAGTTAAAACCCAATGAATAGAAATCTATATCTTTTGGTTCTACCATATATATCAATCTCTTTTAATAAGCTAATAGGATTATTATATGAAACTTCTGTTAAAAAGTCTTATCAAAAAAATTTGATTAAACTGTATTTAAATCAAAAATCTATCTCAAATGTATTTTTTGAGAGTTGTAATTTATCAAAATCTAATAAAAACATATTAGAGAAGAAATAATATGAAAGTTTTTCATAAAAAAATAATCAATATACCATAAAATTTTTGAAAACTAAATAGTTATTTGAACATATGTCCTTACAAAAAGTCACTATAAATGATATTATTGAGAAGAAAAAAAAAGGGGAAAAAATAGTTACTATTACCTCCTATGATTATTCAATTGCGAAAATCGTTGATGATAGTGGTATCGATCTTATACTTGTAGGAGATACGCTTTCAATGGTAATGCTTGGCTATAAGAATACATTATCAGTAACTATGGATGAAATGATTCATCATACTAAAGCGGTGAGTCGAGGAGTATCAAATGCATTACTTGTTGGAGATATGCCTTTTCTTTCATATAAAGTAAATCTCACCGATGCTGTTAAAAATGCTGGTCGATTTATTCAAGAAGGTGGTGCTGAAGCTGTCAAAGTCGAAGGGGGAACAGAAATTTGTCCTACGATTAAAGCAATGATCAATGCAGATATTCAGGTTATGGGGCATATCGGTCTCACCCCCCAAGCAATTTATGAGTTTGGAGGTTATTTAGTTCAAGGGAAAACAATAGAAGCAGCAAAAAAATTAATACTAGATGCAAAAAATTTAGAAGAAGCAGGTGTTTTTTCAATTGTTTTAGAAGGTATTCCTTGGCAAATAGCAAAAATAATTACTAGTAGTGTTGAGATTCCAACTATCGGTATTGGAGCTGGAGTGTATTGTGATGGTCAAATATTGGTAATTCACGACATGTTAGGTATTTTTACAGATTTTAAACCAAAATTTGTTAAATACTTTGGTAATATTGGAGAATCTATTCGCCATGCCTTGAACGATTATAAAGACGAAGTTATAAATGGAATATACCCTGATCTGGAGCATTCATACGAATTTCCCGAACAGGAGCTAAATAATATAAACGATTGGATTGAAAATGTTGACATCTGTGAAGAGGCTCATAAACTGATTTAAAATTTCAATTTCTCCAACGAATTTTTAAATATATATTACAACGATATCTTACTTAGTTATTAGTAAAATAACGGATTTTCTTTTTTATAAATAAAATTATAAATTTGTATTTATAGTAATAATATATAATAGCTAGACCATTTCAGAAAATAGTAGATTATAAAATAAATTGAAATGTAACATAGGGACTTGTAATGGCTGAAGAATATGATTATCTCTTTAAATCGATTGTAGTAGGAGATGGAGGGGTCGGAAAAACTGCTTTAACTCTCAGATTTAGTAAGGGCTTTTTTACTGAAGATTATAAAATGACAATTGGGGTAGATTTCCACGTAAAAACGATTAATATCGATTCTATTGAAGGACCAATACGAGCCAAGCTTCAGATATGGGATACTGGGGGACAGGAGCGGTTTAGTTCAATTAGACCTATGTATTATAGAGGATCTTTAGGAGCTTTACTAATATTTGATCTAACAAGTATTGCTAGTTTTGAACACCTCCCTCAATGGATAGAAGAAGTGAGAGCAAATGTGAAAACAGAGATCCCTTTACTACTTGTTGGTAATAAAAGTGATCTTGATAACTTGAGAGCAGTTTCCTTAGAAGAAATTAATGAATTTACAAGCAACTTCAATTTATACTATATGGAGACTTCAGCAAAAACGGGTGAAGGGGTAGGTGATTGTTTTTACATTCTTGCATGTTTAATGATAGGATCAGGGGTTCCTGATCAGTTAATTGAAAAAGGAATTGTATTCAGTCCTGGCCAAATTCCAACAACACCAGGAGTGTTTCCCACTCCTACCAGTCAATTAGAATCTGAATATGAGTTTGCGGCACCTCCCGTTCCAGAACCTGTTTCTACTAAAACATATGAACCAAGCCCAGAATTTGAGCCAGAACCAGAATTTGAATTTGAAGCTCCTCCCGTTCCAGAACCAGCTCCTATGCTCGAACCAGAATTTGAACCAGAAATTCCCTTGCCAGAATCACAAATTGAACAAAAAAGTGAGACAGTCGTCGAGTTTGACTTTAAAACACCAGAAGAAATATTAACTAATATAACTCCAGAAGATCAACCACAAATTCATTCTGAACCAACCATTTTTACAGGGGAGAGTGAAACTTATAAACCAAAAACAGCGCCTTTTACACCAAATGTACCTGTTCCTGCTCCTGCTCCAGAAGGATTTCAAACTCCAGCAATATCAACGTCTCCTGAGGTTATACCTTCAAGTAGTGCTCCCTTTATAGCACCAACAGATACACAAGAACCCAGATCAGATTCTTTAATGGATTACTTACCTGAACCTGTTTACTCTAAGAAAGAAATTAAAAAGGCAGAAAAGAAAAAAAAGAAAGCAGAGAAAGAGAAAAAACTTCAGGAAGAAAAAGAGAGACAACAAAAATTATTAGAAGAAATGAAAAAGGCAAAGAAGGAGAAAAAAGACAAACATAAAAAAGCAAAGAAAGATAAAAAAGAAGCTAAAACAGTAGCTTCAGTACCAACTACTCCTGCCAAAGATATATCAAGATCTCCTACTCTATTTCAAACTCTAAGTCAAAAAACTGATGATACCGAGAAAAGTCTTATTGCAGATTTTACTCCTTTTTCAGCACAAAAAGGAGTGGAAACACAAGAAACCAGTAAATTAAGAATTATACCAAACGTTTCAGATATAGAAAGTAAACCAATTCAGACAGAAACATCAATTTCTTCAGAAAAAGAAATAATTACTTGTAAAAAATGTGGAGCAATTCTTTCAAGTGATTATCAATTTTGTAATAAATGTGGATCCCCATTATAATACTTAATTTAAATCTAAATTAAGTCTTTTATCTACATTCTTCTTTTAAATACTATTTTCAAAGATTTTCAATATTAATCAATTAAAAAGAAGTTAATTTAGAGTGATTTTCCACAAATTGGACATACACTCCACATTCTTTTAATTTTTGATTTACAGTGAGTACAAACCTTTAATTCGGGATCGATTTGTGTTTGTGGTTTTCCAAATATTGTTGGTTGTACTTTACTATATTCAGAAGG
>JBHLRA010000005.1:9404-30819 GCA_048883045.1 Candidatus Thorarchaeota archaeon
CAAACCTTTAATTCGGGATCGATTTGTGTTTGTGGTTTTCCAAATATTGTTGGTTGTACTTTACTATATTCAGAAGGGCGATCTTCTTCTGGAACTTTGATTTGTTCTGGGGGAACTACAGTGGATTTCTCGATCATTTCTCTAGAAACATGAGCCTTTTCCGTTGGTAATTCTAAAGAAGGTTTGATATACTTTTGAGGTTTAATGGGAGTTTCAGCAATATTCTTTTCTAACACTTTACGCTCTGGTTTGGGAGTTTCAGGTTCAGATTCTTCAATTGGAACACCAACTTTATAAAAAAAATATTTATTATCATTATTCTCGATAATTCTCTCACCATCTTCTAATAACACATCCACATAGTAGATGATAGTCGAACCAATGGGAACTTCAGCAATTTCAGCTATGTAGTAATCCATTTTTGACTCCATATTCATTTGGTACCAGGATTTGCCTTGATCTGCACTAAATACCAAACTTACTATAAAAATGGCTTTATTGAATGTTTCTTCAGTAATCTTCACAACAATCTTAATTGTTTTTTTATGTGCTTCTTTTGGAGCAGCAATCATTTCAGTATCATCCCATGCAGCTCCGCATTTTGGACAATTAGTGAACCAATTAGGATATTCAAAATTACACTTAGAACAGTTTTTTGTAAAATATCTTGTTGTTTTAATCCCAAGTGATTTCTTTTCTTTACCCATAATCTAAATTCTAAGTTTTTGAAAACTTAAACTCTCAAAAAATCTTAATATTAAATTAATAATACTTCGTACTAAATATATTTTTTTTCTAACGATAATAATTAAAACAGTAATTTTTAAAAAATTTCTAATCGAATCTTATGAAATTTTTAGTTTTTTTAAAATTTTCTCTAAATCATTTGTAAAATCCACTAAATGTTTATTTTGAACATGTGGCATAATTACTACTCTGATAAGATTGAAATCTTCAAATTTTCCCACCATCCAATTTCTTTTTCGTAATTCTTCATCAATTTCACAAATACTATTATTATTTTCAGTCGTAATTCCGACTATATTTATTATAGGATTTGTAGCTAATCTTACTCCATTAATTTCATCTATTCGTTTAGTTAAATATCGCGTATTTTTCATACACCTGTTTACAACATTTTTAAATCCATTAATTCCTAATGTTTTCATTATTACCCAAAATGCTATAACGGTTCCCCCTGATCTAGTTCCCACTATATGAAAGTGTTTAAAAGTCCCTCCCGCTAAATATGGAATCTCGAATCCAGTTTTTTGCAAAATTGAGGAATCTCTCAAAAAGAAACCACCAGAAGGAATGATTCCTAATCCCATTTTATGCGGATCAGCAGTTAATGAATCTACTGAATTTACAGTAAAATCCCAATTAGGTACATCATAGTTCAATTCTTTTAAAAACGGTAAAATGAATCCTCCAAATGCTGCATCAATATGGAAAAATATATCTTTATCCTCTATTAAATTTCCAATTTCTTCTATTGGATCAATCAAACCCAAGGAAGTTGTTCCTGCTATCCCTACAACACCACAAGTATTACTATTTATTAGAGAACTAAAATGATCGAGATCTAGTTCATAATTATCATGTAACTTTGCTTTTCTGAGTCTAATTCCAAGTAAATCAGCTGCTTTATCAAATGATACATGAGCTGAACAGGGTACAACTACTTCTGGAAAAGAAATATCTGGTCTTAATTTTTTAGCAATCCTCATAGCTATTAAGTTTGATTCTGAACCACCTGTAGTGAAAGTTCCTAATATCCCTTTTCCACCAAAAAGTTCACCAATTTCAGAGACTAACTCGGCTTCTAATTCCGCAGTTCCTGGAAATAAGCCTGGATCTCCCAGATTCTTGGCAACATAATTCATATAAATCTCAACTGCAATATCTAAAGGTTCAGTACACATAGAACCTAATATTGAGCCTGAATTATACGAATAATCTGTTTTTAGCTTTTTATTGAGAATTTTTATTATTTCTTGCTTTCCTAATCCTTCTTTTAACATTGTTTTTTATAAATAAGTGATTCTTTCTAACTACTTCATAAAATAGAAAAATTTAAACAATTAAAATTTTATAAATAAGGAAAAAATTGCATTATTATTGTTGAAAATTACTTCAACAAAATCTTGTATTATTTAAAACGATTTGAGTCTCTTCTCGAATATTTTTTAAATATATTATTAAAATCTTTTCCTAAGTTAATTTTATAATAGTTAGCAATACATATAATTGAAAAAAGTAGATCTGCTAATTCTTCTCCCAAATTAGAAACTTCAGTTTTTAATTTTTTGGGTTTATATCCTTCATTAGCATTTATTTCTCTTGCGACTTCTCCTAATTCTTCCATAATAGCACAAACCATAGATAATGGAGGCCAATAGCCTCCATGATTCTGGATCCACTTATCTACTACTTCTTGAGCTTCTTTAAGTAAATTCTCCTTAATCATATAAGGTATAATTTGTGATAATATTTAAAAAATATAGAAGTTAAATTCAAAAAATAAGATGCTCGCGTCTACGAGCTTCCCATTCGGCCTTTTTTCCAGGATTATATCTATTTACTTCACTATAATATCCCGTAACTCTTGAATAGAGTTTTACATCTAGAGAACTACATTTTGGACAACTACATTGAGTTCCTCTAAACATTTTTCTACATGAAGGGCAATATATAAAATCAATTGTATAAGCAAAATAGGCAGTATTTGTATTAAGACAAATACTTTTAGTAAGTTCCCAAAGTCCATAGATGTCTGGTTTTTGTTCTCCTAACCAGATGTGAGTTATTACACCACCCTCTATAATTGGATGTAGATCTCCTTGTTTTATTATACGTTCAAATAATGGTATATCCGCATTATATCTAAAATGACCTGAATTAGTGTAATAAGCTGAACTCCCATTTGATTGTACTATTGCTTTTTTAGGGAAATGTTTTAAATCTAATCGCGCCATTCTTGAACTTGAACTTTCTGCGGGCTGTTCCCAAATAGAATAAGTTTTCCCATCTCTTTGACTCATTGTATTACATTTGGCGACGATATAATTTAAAATCTTTTTTCCTAACTCATAGGCAGTATTATCTTCATGAAGTTCATACCCGGTTAGACTTTTAACCGCTTCATTTAATCCAGTAAATCCTATTGAAAGATTTTGATCTTTCAATTTGAAGATTGGCTTACCTTTAATTTTGCCGCTACATAGAGGCAAATGTCCTGTTTTTAACCTCTTTTCCATTAAATTCCATTTCTTTAATAAAATTCTTGCTGATAGTTCAATTTTTTCGTCTAAAATATTAAAATAATCAACTTCATTTTCTGAAACATAAGCATAACGTGGAAGATTTAAACTAACACTCTGAAGAGAACCTATCGTGATATAATTTTCCCATACATTTACTTTTTTTCTCTTTTCGGGATCAAGATTGCATTGTTCTATAATTTGATCTCCACTTAAAAATTTCCTACAACATTGACTATGGATTTCATCTGGCATCCAATCAGGACACATATTAAGAAAATAGGGCGTTCCCATGGTAGCAACTTCTTCCATTATTTTTAAATATGATGGCTCAAATTCATTTAGCCATTCTTTTTTAATTTTAATCTCGTGTTTTGGAAATGCAAATAGTTTTCCATTATGATCTCCTTGAATATACACATTAGTTAAAGCGTCAAAAAGTTTTAAACACTCTTCTTTATAATCACCATAAGTTCCAACTATTTTTCCATGTGCTCCGACCGCGGGAATATTTAATAAGCCTTCAGGTATAGTTGGAGTACAAGAGATTGATGTAAATGGTACCTGTCCTCCTCTCGCGGCAAAAATTTGATTAGTCTCAAAAATTAAGCATTGCATTGATTGTTCAATCTCTCTCTCAGAGATACCACGGGCATATGGTGCTAGAAAAGTAGTTATATAATCATAACCTTGTCCTCCACTGAATTCACCCTGAATTATTCCAAGCCATTTAGCAAGATGTGTCACAGCAACACGTAAACTTCCTGCAGGTCCTGATTTACTACAATGAGCCCAACTTTCTACTGGAGGTAATCCATGCTCTAGAATCATGCGTGGGTCCCATTCTTGACAGAATGGTCTTAAATCAAAGTATCTTAACATATGTACATGAATATCACCATATAAATGGGCATGAGCTTCTTCCGAATCTAATATTCTTAGTAAAGCATATTCATCTGAGATTCTATTTGCTGCCCAATGATGAATACTCTCTGGATTCATATCTTGATTAGCATTTTCATCTATTCCATGTTCTAGAATTGCTTCATAATCCATTAAAGGCATTCCTATTCTTGTATATATTTTTCGTTCATCTTCAAAGTGCTGTTCTGATAAAATTGAACATACAATTTCTCGAATATGAGGCCCTGATAAAAATTTAATCCCAGAAGAAATTATCCTCCTGACTACTAATTCGGTAATTTTATCTGCATATTCTTGTGTTAAACCAGTTTCATTCATAAGACTTTGTTCAATCTTAATCGGATCAAATGGTACTACATCACCCTCAGTTCTAAAAACTCGCGGTAATAATCTTGTCAAGTATTTACGTCTAATTTTTTCAGTATCTTTCTTGCTTAATAATTTTAAATCTGATTCCAAAACCAATAAAACCCTTCCTCTTTTTCCATTTTTCTACATTCTATTATACTATAGATAAATACTATACTAATTTTAACCATAAAATTTTGTCGGTAGTATGAACTGAATTTAGAGAACTATTAATTGTTTATTATCGTTAATATTTTACCTCTTATGATATAAAAATTTATTTATTTTTCCAATTTAAACTTATTTTATTAACACTTTATTTGAGATTTTAAAACTTGTTTATTAAAACTACGAAAGATTTCTTAATTTTTTGGAGTCTTTTCAATTTCTAATTTATTAATTCTTTAATTCCATATCATACAACATTATGTCGATTCAATTGGCACACATTACCAAATTTGGTATTTAATCTTTTCTAAGAATTAAGATTGGGTATATTTAAAAAAAAATAATATAATAGCTATAAAAAGCTTCTACTATAAAGAAAAACACTTTAAAAAAAGAAATTACCATTGATAAACAGCTACTGCAAAAACAGCAAACATACAGAAGATAAACTCCCCTACCAACCAATCAAGAAAATATTGTCTTTTCTTATCTCCACTGTTTTTAATCTTCGTAGCCAAGGCAAAACTAATCGCTGAGTTTGTTCCAGTAAAAATAATAAATGAAAAGGACGAAGCTGTTATTTTCAAATTAATGATTTCCAAAACAGTATCGAACAATATCCAAGCTGCCATAAATCCGCCAATTAAGAATAGGAAAAACCAACCTGAAAATTGAAATATCTTAGCAAATCTTATATCTAAATCTGAAATTCTTTTTTGTTCTATAAAACGTTTTTTCTTAATTTTTGACATATATAATCAAAATCTATCCTTTTTGAATAATAAAAATTTTATAATTCTTATTCTTTATTATTTAAGTAATACTTCTGTATTAAGGTCTATTCTTCAAATACAAAATCGCCTTAGCAATATCTCCATTGCATTCTTTTAATACTGATTCTGCTTCATTTATATCTACATTCGCTTGAGTAGCTACTAACATAATATCATTTTCTGTTATTGTTGGTTTAACTTCAGATACTTCATCATACTCTAACTCTGAAATACTTTCACCACTTTCGATTGAAATAGCATCCGGAGAGACTTCTTCAGCTTTCCCTATTACTTGAAATATCTCTTGTCCGGCCTGTTTCATTCTAATGACTTCAGGCTCTTCTATAACTAACGATTTTTCCACTCCTTCTATTATAACTCGAGTGGCATCAATGGGTTCCATATCTATACCTTGTTGAGCCATTTTTCTACGCATCTGTCTTGTACCAAATTGTTGACCTTCTCGAGTTTTTACTGGTTGAGGACGTCTTGGTCTACTTTTTTCTTTATTTTGCATCTCTTTTGGTAATTTTACCACTTTTAATCACATGAAAAAAAAGTTATTTTACTTAAATTATATAATTAATTGAGATTTAAATTTTTGATTTATGAATTCCTTTTCTTATGTTGACTGCAATACCATTAGAAAAGGCTTTTACATAAGAAACAGGAATTTTTAATTTTCCAATACCCAATAAATCATCGTCTTGATTTACAACTATAACTTCATCCATAGGTCTTAAATTTTCGTCAATACTAACCACGTGTTTGCAAAAAACATTTCTTCCCTTTTTTATAAACTCTGAAATATCATTTAATACAATTACTCTTAGTTTTGGAACAGAGATATTCTCAATTATTTTTTTGGCGGAGTAAAGAGTCAGAGTAAAAAAACCATTTGTTGGTCGTAATGTAAGTAACAAATTATTATTATCATAGATATATCTGATTTTATTAGTTTTTGGTGACCTTTCCAAACGTATATCCTTAATCTTATTAAAAAATATATCAGTAATATCTTTCCCAAATTGATAATCTGAGATTGCTTTAATTTGTCTTAAACCAAGTAATAAATCCGTTTCCATAGGAAATTGAATAATTATATTATATAGTTAACTAAAAGTAAGTGAAAAATAAATAGATTATTTTTAATTATAATTATGAGTAAAGTCGGGATTCCATCATCTGATCTTTAACTTTATTCATAACTTTACTTATAGCATCAATAAAATCCTTATTAATAATCATATCTGCATCTTTTCTAATTGCGAACATTCCAGCTTCTGTACAAATTGCTTTAATGTCAGCGCCTGTCGCACCTTCTGTGAGATTAACCAATCTCTTAAAGTCGATTGTTTCTTCGATTAGTAAATTTCTTGAATGAATTTTAAATATCGCTTCTCGAGCAACATCATCAGGAATAGGAAATTCAATCATACGATCAAATCTACCAGGTCTTAATAGTGCAGGATCCAAAATATCTACTCTATTTGTTGCACCAATGATTTTTACATCTCCTCGTTGTTCAAATCCATCTAATTCACTTAATAGTTGCATCAGAGTTCTTTGAACTTCTCTATCTCCAGAAGTTGCGATTTTAAGCCTTTGGGAACCTATTGCATCTAATTCATCTATAAATAATATTGTAGGGGCTTTTTCCTTTGCTAAATTAAAAATTTCTCTTACTAATCGGGCACCTTCTCCAATAAATTTTTGAACAAGCTCAGATCCGATAATTCTTATAAATGTAGCTTCAGTTTCATGAGCTACTGCTTTTGCTAATAATGTTTTTCCCGTACCTGGTGGACCAAATAATAAAACTCCTTTAGGAGGTTCAATTCCGATTCTTTTAAATAATTCTGGCTTTTTTAAAGGTAATTCAACAGTTTCTCTTACTTCTTGCATTTGCTCTTCCAATCCTCCAACGTCCGCATATGATATGTCTGGAATTGAATCAATCACTTCCATACCTTTAACAAATGGATCTAATTTGGTAGGAAGTACTTCCATAATCGCAAAAGTTCTTTGATTTAGAGCTACTCTTGTTCCAGGGGCAAGTTTTTCATTTTTCACCTTTCTACTAGCATTAACAACAAAACTAGGTCCTGTTGAACTTTTTACAATTGCTCTTCCCTTTTCGTCCAAAAAATCAATGATAGTTGCCGATACTAACGGAGGTTCTCTTAATCTGTCAATTTCATTTCTTAGACTATGTAATTCTTGCTCTAATCTTAAACGCTCAGCATCTAATAATTGTTTTTCAGTCTCCAAATTTCTAAGTCGTTTCTCTAAATGCCTAGTATAAGTTATAAGATATTCTCCATCTTTAGTTTCTTCTTTTTTTCGTTTATCTTTAGTTGTTGTCAAAAAAAGGATACCCCTTCTTTTCTCAGTTTAATTTACTTTTTTTAAGAAAATTCTTTAAAATATTAATAAACATTTAATCATTTAAATTTAAGGTTACTTCTGTATATTTACTTAAAAATGTCGTTTTTTAAAAAATTTATAGATTATAAAATATAATGACCGTAAATCGTAAATTATAAGAATATTTAAACAAATTCTATACATGTGACATATTCTTTCAATAAATTTTATTCTAGATAAAATTATGCCAAAGTCAGGATATAATGAAATTGATAAGGAATGCCCTATATGTGGAAGCATTATTTGGGGTAAAGGACAAAGAGTTTTATTAGAAGGAGCTAAAATAACGGTATGTCATAATTGTGCTCAACATGGTGTAAAAATTCGGAAGCCACCGACAAATACGCAAGTTAGAAAACCTGTAGCTTATCAAAAAAAAAAGCCTGCAAAACAAAACATTTTAAATAGGGATTTTGTCAGTAATTTGGAGTTAATGCCTGATTTTGCTCGCAAAATTAGAAATAAAAGAAATTCACTTGGGTTAAATCAAGACCAATTTGCTCAGAAATTAAATGAAAAGCCATCATTATTAAGAAGAATTGAAACAGGAAAAGTAGAACCTACTATTAAATTAGCCAAAAAAATAGAAGAAATCTATAATCTGAAACTATTGAAAAAAATAGATGAAATTGAAGTACCTGCAGAAAATACTAGATATATGAAAAAATCAACCGGGACTTCTTTAGGTGATATTGCATTTATTAAGAAGAAAAAACAAGAGTAAAATATCGATATAAATCTTTTTATGGGGTTACTTTTTTCTAATTTTAATAATTGCAGAATTAAATGACCCAGAATGTCCTAATTCTTCAGGTTTATCAGGGATAAAACAATTCACATTTGGGTTTCCCATTAAGGATGAAGATAATCCATGATAGATTAATGCCGTTTTATTTTTCAATAGTGAAGATTCTGCCACTTTGTATGTTTCAGTTCCATATTCATTTGATACAATAGCCTCATGACCTATTTCTAAATTAAGACTTTCAATATCTTCTGATAATAAATAAATTTTATTAAAATCATCCGCATATTTGGAATTTAACTGTTCAAGTTGAGAATGTAAGAAATGTGAATGAGAAGGGGAAATAAGGATAAATTCATTTATTTTTAAGTTTAATTTTCTTGTTAAATCAGTATTACCAAATTTAAAAAGTGGACCCGTAATTTGAATCCGGTTATTTGGAGTTGGAAAGTCTAAATTAGTAAAAGGGACATCATCATTATCGAATAATAGGTAAAACCCATTTTTCTGAAGGCAGTCCTGAATTTTTAAAGGTAACTTTTTGATACAATTATTCATAATTTTTTTTTCAGATTCGTGAAACGCCATATTTTTTTTAAATCCTAATTTCCTAGCTAATTGTTGGAAGAATTCATAATTAGAAAGGCAACCTTCATACGGGCATGGTCCTCCTTTATTAATAGATAAGCTAGGTATATAATAAGGAGATATCAAATCATAAGTTTCCAAATCAAATTTAGCTGGAACAATTATATCTGCAAACTTTGTAGTATCATTTAGAAACATATCAATAACTACAGTAAATAAATTTTCCTTAAGCAATGCGTTTCTTAATACATTTTGGTTAGGTAGTGAACTAGCGGGATTAAAATTATATATGAATAATAGCTGATAATTCCCAGAAGATAAAGTTGACCCAAGTTTTATTATTGGAATTTCTTTAATTTTTGGCTTTTCATTAAAATAGGCTATATATTCAAGAAGAGGTTTAAGAAGAGGCTTTAAAAAGCCACTCTGAGAATATATTAAGCCTGAGCCTGGTTTACCTATATTTCCTAAGAGAATTTGAATTACTGCGATTGATTTTACGATTCTTCCTCCGTGATAATCTTTTTGCACACCATACCCAATATTGAACAACGTGTGGTGTTTAAATTTAATTAACAAATCGATGAAATTCTTAAAAGTTTGAGCATCAATTCCTATTTGTTCCAAAACCTTTTTTTTATCAATGTCTATTATTTCTGAAAAAATTAAGGAGTAATTATGAATATGATCATTTAAAAATCTTTCATCATAAGCATTACAATGAATTAGCTCTTTAATAGTAATGGCAACTAAAAAGTTTTCTGTACCTGGCATAATATGTAAAAAACAATGTGCTTTTTTCGCTATAACAGTGCGCCTAGAATCCACAACAACAAGTTTAACTCCCATTTTCATCGCTTTTTTAACCAAATAATAAGCATGATTATTGCTTTCAGAAAGATTGCATCCCCAAATTACAATTAATTTGGTGGAGGGATTGTTTATTTGAAAGGGATTTGTTGTTGAATAGGTGCCAAATAGTTGTGTAAGTCCAGCACACCCTCCTTCATTACAAATCCCTCCGCCTGTGATTGTAGCTCCTAATTTATTAAAAAATCTTAAAGGAGCGTATTGAGATATTAAACCTGAATTTCCTGAATAAAAAGCGCCTAAAATTGAATCTAAATTCCCTTTTTTTCTTAGATCAATGATCTTTTCAGCGATAATGCTTAAAGCATGCTCTAGTGAAATAGGTTCGAAATTGTTCTCTAGTTTTGGGCCTGTTCGAATTAATGGATTTTTCAATCTATCTTTATGATAAATCAGGTCTTGCCTTCTAGTAAGTTTTGGACAAAAAAAACCATTAGTAAATGGATGATCTTTGATTGGATCTGCTTTTAAGAACTTTCTTTCTGGCATATTATCATCCCAAGTTCCTGTAAATACACAGGAACCATAACAATCTTTAGAACAAGTACCGAATCGAATCTTTTTCAGACTTCTAGTTACGTTCATAAAAAAACTTAATTAATCATTAAAAAATTAGTATTAATATCAAACTAAATCACTGATCAATCGAAATTTTCGTCTGTCCAATTAATCCAATCTTATTCTTTAAAAATGCAATTATAGTTTGATTATCTTGCGCTTCAAGAGAACCTCCACAATCAGGACACCTAAAATTAAGTTCAAACGCTTCGTCGAAATTATATTTAATGTTTGATTCTTCACAATTCATGCAAATAAAAAAATAATTATTCTGTTCAAATTGCAATCTATCTCGCAACTTTGATTCAATTAATTTCTTCTTTTCCAGAATAATTTCTTCAAGTAAATCAAATTCATGCCACCAATAATAAATAAACCACCCAGTTGATTTATCTCTTATACGTCTAAACTGAGCTAACTTTTCAGAATAAAGTTTATAGAGTGTTTTTCGAACAGTATTTAATTTTAAATTTTCAGTATCATCTGGTTCGAAATCAATATCAGTTCCTTCAATTTGCTCTTTAATATTTTCTGTTATATCTTCATCAGTTATATCCATTGATTCAGAATTCAAAAGCTCCATTCCAACATAAATTGCAATATCTCCACCTATAATGTATAGAAAAGACTGAAGATAAGGACTTAATTCTTTAATTTGTCTTTGCCTCTGTTATTTTATAATTTTAACTTGATTAGTAATTATCTTTGATAAAAATTAAATTTTTTTAAACATTTCTAAAAAGAATATAATTTTATTCTTCAGACGACAATAGAATATTGTTTTTCAATAGTTTCACCATCTATGTCAGCAGTTCGAAATAACTTACCCTTTCTTATTGCCATTATCCTTAATAATCTTGAATTTTTAATGCTTTTAGGAATTTCAATGTCAAGTATTTTATAGTTGTTATAAAGGATTATTGTTTTCCAATTTTTTGAAAGTTCTGATTTGAAATCTGCTAATATAACATCTAATGCATAACTAAGATTTTTATCAGTATTATTTATATACCCTGTACAAAATTTGAGTCTTTTATTTACATCATCTTCTTCAACTTTCTTTTTGGAAGGTTGAGGTATATTTTTTTTTGTTGATACTTTGCAATTTGGATTTATATTAAAAGATAAAAGTAAATAACTATTTTCTCGAAATTTTTCAATACTCTCTAATAAAACATCTCTATTTGTCTGGTCGACAATCTCTGCTTTATAATTTTTCGTTTGACCTGTTGATTGCTTAAGATCCCAGTTGAACCCTAAACTATTTATCAACTCAGAAATATCGGCTCCAGAAATTAATCTTCCTTTAATTTCGAACTGTTTATCGGAATTCGTCATCCCATTTGTAACTATTTCAAGTATCGCATCTTCATATTCATGACTCCCTTTAAGTGTCAATTTAGCTTTCGTCTTAGAAATCTTGATTGCAGGACCAATAAAATCTCCTCGAGAATATCTATAGAAATGTCGATGGATACTTATATAATTTTTTGCGGGATCCTCTAATACTGGCGATTCAATAATTTTTTTCAGAAAATGCATAATTTCAAATAAGCTATTTTTATTTAAAGATATAATTGTTCTACTTATTAAATATCAAAAGATTATAATTAAAAATTTTATTCATTAATAAAATTAAAAAAATATAAAATATAACTAAATATACAGACCAAAAAAACTTTAGTGTTATTCATTATGGCTAGTATTCCTTCATTGTCTTTATGGGTTATTGCGTGGATATTATTTTTTATAGGATTAGCATCATTAACTATTTTAATAATATATAATAAATATGGAAGAGAAGTATCTATACGCCTTTCAATACTAAGTATAGTTATTGCTTCTATATTTCTTGGATTTGCTTTTCATCTCTTATTACTCTCATGGGGCCTATAGTCTCAATAACTAATCGGATATTCAAAATTGGATTAATTCCTTATAACAAATATTCCTTAATTACTAAAATCTTGACATTTAATCATTTATAATTTGTTTGGTCAATATTTAAAAAAGAAGAAAAGTTTTCATCTAATAATTAAACTTATATCTTACAAATTAAGGAGTTTAAAATGCTATTTCAAGCAAATGATGCATTAATGTTTGTTTTATGGTTAATAATTGCAACCGTTATTGTTACGTTGATCCTGTATATCGCAGTATTACTAATTGTATCAAAAACCAAAGCCTCAGACAAAAAGTTTTTAATAATTCTTGTAGCGTTCATATGTGTACTTGTAGTTCCACTAGTTTTAGGTGCACTTAGTACAGTTCTTGCAGTTTTTACTTTTCCTTGGAGTGATGGTAATTATTTACTACTATTAAGATCAATAATTGGTTTTTTAATTGTATTAGTACTTGTTAAATTTCTTTTAGACGTTGCTTGGGACCATGCTTTATGGATATCTTTACTGACATTGTTCGTATTATTTCTCTTATACACTCTAATACCTGGACTCGCAAGCTTTCTTGGATTTACATTATAAATATTATCAATAGTAATTTTAAAAACAAACTAATTTTTTTCTTTAAATGAAATTCTCCAGTAGACTTTCAAGAAGTGCAGTAAATTAAGTAAAAAAAGTCTAAATTTTTTATTAAAAAAATGTTGATTTATATTTTTTCTTTTAATTTAAGTCTCGGAGCTAGTCCTAAACTCATCATCTCTTGCAATAGCAGTTTAAATGCATAAGAACAAACAACCTTTGAAATAATAGTTCCTTCTCCGCATACAGGACAATATCTCTTATCTCTATTACGATCATATACTGCTAAAAGCCCGCATTTTTCACATACTAAAATCACAGTTCGATCTGATTCATCTAAAAGACGTTCTTTTAATAGTAGGGCAGATCCATGACCAACTAAACAATCTCTCTCCATTTCACCAAATCTTAAACCTCCTTCTCGAGCACGACCCTCGGTAGGTTGTCTTGTTAAAATTTGGACTGGACCTCTTGCACGCGCATGAAGTTTGTCAGCTACTAAGTGATATAACTTTTGGTAATAAATTGGAGCGCAATAAATTCCTGCTTCATATTTTTCACCAGTGATTCCATTATACATTACTTCTCTTCCATTAAACTCGAATCCAGATTTAACCAATTGTTCTTGGAGTTTAGTAATATCCGTCCACTCGAATGCCGTCGCATCTCCTAATTTTCCTGTTGTACAGGCAATTTTCCCGCTAATACCTTCAAATAATTGACCTAATGTCATTCTTGAGGGCATTGCATGAGGATTTACTATTATATCTGGAATGACTCCAGAGGAAGTATATGGCATATCTGCTTGTTCAACAACTAAACCTAATACTCCTTTTTGCCCATGTCGAGAAGAGAATTTGTCTCCTAATTCTGGAATTCTTAAATCTCGAACTTTTATCTTCACTAATTTATTTCCATCCACGGTTTCCGATATGATAACAGTATCAACAATCCCTTGTTCATTATGACGCATATTTTTGGAGGTTTCACGTCTATTTGGTTGCATAAGCTCAAATTCTTCATAGGATTTGATAAATCTAGGTGGAGATGTTCTGCCTATAAGGACATCTCCTCCATTAACTTGTGTTTCTGGCTCTATAATACCATCTACTTCAGATAATAATCTATATGACTCAGCAGATTTGAAGCCTCTTACACCTCTTTCTGGAATCTCAAATTTATCAACTTCTCCGCCTGGATACTTTCTTTCTTCAGCATCATATGTTCTAAAAAAATGACTACGTGCAAGACCTCTCTCAATTGATGCTTTATTGATGATAATTGCATCTTCTATATTAAATCCTTCAAAACTCATCATAGCAATTATAAAATTTTGTCCTGCGGGTCTTTTATTTATCCCAATGATTTCCATTGGACTAGTTTTTACTAATGGTTGTTGAGGATAATGTAGTGTATGTCCTCTTGTATCTAATCTTAAGTGCATATTTGCGGCAAATAAACCTAAAGCTTGTTTCACCATTCCTGCTTCATATGTGTTTCTAGGAGATTGATTATGCTCTGGAAACGGAATTATAGATGCACAAATCCCTAGAATAGCCGCAGGGGAAATCTCTAAGTGTGTATGTTCTGCTGTAATATCCTCCTCGAACATTGCTATATAAGCATTTTCTTCTTCTTCAGCATCTAAATATTCAATAACTCCTTTTTGGACTAAATCTGACCAAGTAAACTTACTTTGTATTAACTTATCAATATCTTCTTTTGAAATAAGGAGATTTTTATTTCTCAAAACAAATAAAGGTCTAGTTGCCCTTCCAGCATCACAATTTATTTGAATTTCTCTTGAATCATGATAATATCCAATATTGACATGTTGTCCTATTTCGCCTTTCCTTCTTTTTTCTCTAAGTTGACGTATGAATGGGTTATATTGCTGATGGATTCCAACAAGCTTGCCATTTAAAAAGACTTTCACTTTTTCTCCTTTAACATTTTTAACTTCATTTATAGGAATCACACCTAAATCAATTAAAATGTTTTCAATAATTCTTTCATCCGTTCCAACAGAAATTATTGAAGCTAATCCAAGATTTTTAACTAAACCACAATTGGGGCCTTCAGGAGTCTCGGCTGGACAAATTTTTCCCCATTGAGTTGGATGTAAATCTCTTGCCTCAAAATGGGGTTGACTACGACTAAGAGGTGATATGACTCTTCTCAAATGGCTCAATGTACCAACATGGTTAGTCCTATTTAAAAGTTGACTGACCCCTGCTTTGCCTCCAACCCAATTGCCAGTAGCTAATGCATGTCTAATTCTTTCTGTAATCACATCCGCTCTTACAGCAGTTTTTATATTTGGAGCTCTTCCTCGAACAGCTGTTCTTTCCAATTGATATTTTATATCCTTAACGAGATTTAGAAATGCAACTCTAAATAATGAAGTGAATAGCTCACCAGCCAATTTTAACCTTTTATTAGCATAATGATCTTTATCATCTGGCTCTCTTAAGCCTAAAGCAAGTTCCATTACTTTTTGCGCCATTTGTCCTAAATAGTAAGCTTTTTTGATTCTATCCTCTTCCGCATTCCCAATATGAGGCAATAGGTACCTATCTAACACTTGAAGAGCTCTCCTAATACGATAGTCTTTAGTTTGTCCAATTGCTACTCTTTTTCCTATATAATCAAGAGCATTTTGCTGTGATTTTTCGGGATCTTTTAAAACTTGAATCTCAGATGCAACATCTATTACAGGAATTAATTCCTTCTGGATTTCATCATTTTCTGAAATTGCTTCAAAAATTTCTCGGTCAGAATGTAATCCTAATGATCGCATTAATATTGCTAATGGAATTTTTCCTGGAACTGATGGAAAAGACACTCTAAGATTCCCATCTTTTTTCCTTTCAATTGTTACTGGGGCTCTAAATCCACTTCTAGTCGAAAAAACTTTTGCTTGATGAGTTGCACTAGAACTTCTACTGGCTTCTTCTGCTAATATTCTATTTGGAGCAAGATCTTCTTGAGTAACAAGGACTCTTTCTGTTCCATTTATTATAAAATAGCCACCAGGATCTAATGGATCCTCTCCTCTATTAATCAATTCTTGTTCTGAAAGGCTTTCTAATGGGCATCGACAACTTTTAAGCATAATAGGAATTTTGCCAATATATATATCTAAAGTTTCTTCTGCTTCTTCTCTCTGAGTTCGTTCATCAATAGTAATCGGAGTCATTTCTAAAGTGATATCAGCAGCATAGCTTAGTTCTCTAATTCTTGCCTCTATTGGAGTAATTTCCATGGTAGCACCATCTGCTTCTCTTACTTTAGGTACTCCAACTTTAATCTTTCCAAATTTTATTTTAAAACCAGGTATATCGGGAATTACTTCAGCAGATTCATCAACTATTGTTTGCATTTCATATTCAATAAAATTATTATAAGAGTCTAAATGCTGACGAACCAAACCCTTTTCATCAAATAAACTTTTTAAGATAACCCATTTATCTTCATTTGATAATTTTTCTGAACTCAAAATTAATTAAACCATAGATTTTATTATTTTTCATAAAAAACCAAAATTAAGCTTTTTCCTTTTTTACATGTCGATAATAATTTACTGAACTCACAGTTGTACTAGAATCTCGAATTATTTTTACAATATCTCCCTCTTTTGCTCCGATAGCAATCGCAACTGGGTCTTTTTCAAACATCTGTGGTAAATCATTTACATCAATTCGATATTTTTCTAAAAGCTTTTGCGATTCTTCTTTGGTTAATAGCAAATGTTTAGGAACAAATTTATGGAGTAAGACATCTATTTGTTTCTTTTTAGTCAAGGAAAAATCCTCTATTTTTACAAATTATAAATATTGAAGTGATGCTAATCTAAAAAATTTTTCCATTTTTTCCTCATTTTTCTCATAACTTCTAAGGTTTTCTTCCATTATTATTAATTAAAACAATTAAAAACCCAATATCCACTTCTTTTACATAAAATCTCAATGTTTTCATTTGGAAAAGTATCTTTAAAATATTTTAAAATATATTCTGCCCCCATTTTCTTTTTAATTACAAATTGGAAAGAGCCTTTTTTGTTTAAATATATGGGAATATCATATAACAACTCTAGGAATTGTTTTCTTCCTTGACGGAGGGGAGGATTCATATAAATTCCATCAAATTTTAAATTCTTACTTATAATGGGCTTAAAATAATTTCCAGATAAAGCTATTACGTTTTTTCTTTCCTTTGGAAGATTTAATTTTATATTTTCTTTTACACACCAAATAGCTCGTTTATTTATATCCAATAGATAAATTGAACTTTCAGGAGCCTCATAACCTAAAACAATCCCAATAGGACCATAACCACATCCCAAATCAAGTAAAAAACTAGGATCTTTTGGAATAATCATATTTTCTATGAAAACTTTTGTACCTAAATCAATCTTATTAAATGAAAAAACACCTGTAATAGTTTTAAAAATATATAGGTGTTTTCTTAAACTTTCTGAGATGGTGTGAATTTCTACTTTGGCATCGGGGAATTTACTATAATAATGGTTTTTATTATTATCCATAGTATAAAACCTTGAACGTTTAAGAATTTTATTCTTTTTCATTCCAACGTGGATAAATTCCTCTATCCATGAAAACTTTATTAGTCTTTACGAGTATTCCTGATTTTGCTTTATAGATTTGAAGTGCATCTTTCAGAGCAGTACCAAATCCAATTAACTCTTTTTTTAAAGTCATATACGCGACAAGCATAT
Organism: Candidatus Thorarchaeota archaeon; assembly: GCA_048883045.1. GTDB lineage: Archaea > Asgardarchaeota > Lokiarchaeia > Sigyniarchaeales > SOKP01 > Loki-b32. The sequence goes on from JBHLRA010000005.1 coordinate 27,290, forward strand.
TTGTTTTTATCCTAGCATCAATATAACATATACCAGCAGAAGCTAAATCTGCTCCATGGCATAAGGCATCTACTGCTGTGTCTCTAACATAAATCCTAGGAAGGTGAGAGACCATTTTCTCCATTGGGAATATTAATTTTTTTAAATAATAATCATTTCCCTCTTCTTGATAAATTGTAAACGCATCTTTTAGATTTTGCAGAGTGATTAAATTATCATTCTCTTTGAAATTGCCTACTCTTGTTCTTCTAAGTTCAAGCATATGGGCACCAGAACACAGAGCTTCACCTAAATCGAAACAAAATTTTCTCACATAAGTTCCTGCCTCACATCCAATTCGAAATAAAATATAATTATTATAAATTTCAATTACCTCGCTATAGTAAATTTCTCTTACTCGTAATCTTCTTACTACTGATGATTTTAGAGGAGGCATTTGATAAATTTTTCCTGTAAATAATTCAAATATTTTTTTTATCCTATTTCGTTTTTCTGGAGAGTGTAAATACATCACTCCTATATATTCTTTTCCAGCGTTTAATAATGCTGATAAAACACGTGTTGCTCTTCCAAGAGCGCATGGTAATATACCTGTAACCTTAGGATCTAGAGTTCCTCCATGACCTGTATTTGAAATTCCCAATATTTTACGAACCCATGATACCACTTCATGGCTAGTTGGACCACTTGGTTTATCTAAATTAACTACCCCATATTGTAAAAGTGAGGTGAGATCTCTCTTTTCAGGCTCACATCCATATTTTGGATTGGATCTATCTTGAGATTTTACTAATAATTGCTCAGGATCATCAGAAGGTAATTTGAAATCTAAATTTTCCATACTAAACAGTAATGAAAGAAATTATTTAATAAAAATAAAGTAAAACATATCATAAATTTTTCATGATTTAGATTATAATTACTGGAAAGTATCTTTCAATCTAAATACAAAAAATGGCGGGCTATAGGGGAATTTCATGGTGACCTGAATTTTGACACCATATTGAACCCCTGACCGTCAGGTTAAAAGCCTGCTGCGCTACCTGCCTGCGCCAATAGCCCCTAAGGAAATTCAATTAATGCTTGGAGTGAATTGTATAAGAATAAATCCTTGATAATATAAAAATTTTATTTAAATGAGTTTCTTTCCTTAAAATTTCAAATATCTTTCATAAAAATACAGACTATTAAGCCTTTTTATTGAAATGTTCAAATCCATAACTCTTAATTAGTTTTCTTTTCCCTTCCCGCACAATAAAGATATTTTCCTCAGAAATTACTCTTCCTATAATAATTAACTGCCCATTTTTCGATTGAATTTCTTTTTGAGCTGTGTCATAATCCTTAGGATCAAGTGTAAACAAATGGATAAATTCTTCACCTCCATTGAAGATTAATTCTTCTAGGGATGTGTCAAAGTCATTCGCGTATTTGAACGCTTCTGGATCAATTAAATCATCATTAAAATAGATTTCAAAACCTAATTCAGGATTTGAAAGCATTAAATCTTGTAAAGATTTAAATAACCCATCAGAGGAATCTATACTTGAAGTTGCTATTCCTCTTTCTGATAAAATGGATGCTTCTATTCCAGAGATTTTTGGTTCTATGACGCTTCTAATAGATCTATTATAATCTTTAAAATCACCCAAATCACAATCTCTGTTTAAGAGAATATCAAAACCTACTCCAGTTAACCCAAATTTATTATTAGCTAATAAAATATCACCTACTTTTATTCCTTCCCTAAATATCACAGCAGAGGGTTTTTTAAACCCAAAAATAGTTGGACTTATTATTAGTTCTTTAGTTTCGTTAATATCTCCCCCGAGATAATCTAACTCAAAAATATTACCATAATCAATGATTCCATTTAATAAATCAATAAATTCCATTTTTTTGAGTGTAATAGGTAAACCAAGAGAGATTATTAAACCTCTTGGTCTAACACCTTTAACTAATAAATCACTAACATTCATTATAACAGACTTTCTACCAATCTGATAGTGATTCATCAATGGAGGAACATCAGTAGTAGATACTAACATATCAGAGTTTAAAACAATATTCTCTTCATTGGTTATACCATTAAGATCAAAAAAAAAGGAATCGTCTTTTAATAGAATTTTACCGGATTTTTTCAAGACTAAATCTTCAATTATCTTAATTAATTTCTTTTCTCCGAGATTTCCAATTTGAGGATTATTATTCATTAAATAAAATTTAAAATTTTCTTACAATTATAATTTTTGAAAAGACTCTTTTAATTAAATATTCTTTGCCTCTGTGGCTTAGTGGTATAATATTACACTATAATACTTGATATGCCAAAAGCAGCAGATTCGTAATCTGCGTGTCGGGGGTTCGATCTGCGTTTGGAGTCTTCCAAACTCAAGAAAATCCCCCCAGAGGCTTTATTCAAACTTCTTCCGTAATAACATATTGTTTAATCATTAGTAAAGCAAGCATTTTAAATGCGTCATTAATATTTTCACCTGTCTTTGCCGATGTTTCAATATATGAAAGATTCAATTTCTGTGCTATATTCTCTCCTTCTTCAGTCGACACAACACGTTCATCTTCTAGATCTATTTTATTACCTACTAGAATTAGTGATATTGTTTCTGAAACCTTTTTAATTTCCTTAAGCCAATCTTCTAATTTATCAAACGTATCTTTACGGGTTACATCAAAAACTAAAATACCTGCTTCAGCATTTCCTAGATAGGTTTGCCTTACACGTTTAAATTGAGCTTGTCCTGCTAAATCCCAAATAATAAATCGTACTTTTGATTCTAAACCTTGAAAATCGCACTCTTTTTTCATTATAGATGTTCCAATAGTTGATTTATAATCTGTCTGAAATGAATCCTCAACAAACCTATGAACCATGCTTGTTTTACCGACACCTCCCTCTCCACCTAATATTAATTTAAATGCATATTCCCCTGACTGAATCTTGATTTGTTGTAGTTTATCAACTTTTCTTTCAATTTTAGAAGCTTTTCTTTCTGTAAATAATTTAGGAATCACTGGACTTACAGGTCTTCCATCAAATATTCTAGCTATCTTCTCTGCGGCTAAATATGCAAATGGAAAAACAGGATCCACCATGGCAACAGAATTTAAAACTGTTACTAAAATAGCTTCAGGTCCAGCTTCACAGAAAATAAATCTTTGCTCTTCTGTATCGAAAGTTCCAGTTCCAAAAGATCCAGAACTAAATTCCTCTGTGATTCTGGTTAGAACGGGCTCAACTAATGCACTCACTCCTCCTATGACATCTTCTTCTACTTCTTGATCTGAAGATCCTTTTAACGCAGACATAACTAAACCCTCTCTATTTACAATAAGAGCTGCGATTAAATTCTCTCCAACTTCTTGCTTATACCATTTTAGAAGTGCTTCAAGTTTATCTCGATCAACTGACATGAATCCGATAACCTTTAAACTTTCTTTTCAAATGAATTATGAATAAATAAATTATATTATTTAATATAATAGATTTGTTATAAAAATTTATAGAAAAC
>JBHLRA010000005.1:30919-44869 GCA_048883045.1 Candidatus Thorarchaeota archaeon
ATTCTATTAGATTACATCTATTAGGCTAGAATGGAAATTAGGTCTACGGCGCTAGAATATTACACTTTCGTGTGACTATGGCGTAACTGAGGCTCTAGTGACATAGGTCTTCGATGGAGCTTTATCCTCGACCTAAATTCGTGGGTTCGAATCCCACCTCCTGCACATTATATTTCTCCCTTTTAAATTTTATCCATCAATGAACTTTTAAAAAATTTTAGAAGAACATATAGATAATTATAAAACGAGTGCTCTTCATAAATAAAATCAAAATTAATAAACTAATTAATAAGAGATACATATATATTAGTCTTGACTGGTCTAAATATTATGATTAATACCTTACAAGTAAAAAGAGAATTTAAATTAAGAAAAAATAACTTATGTAAATTATAAAAATTATCTAATTTTTGATGTGATTAAAATTTCGACTCTACAAGTATATAATGAACCAACAACCTTAGAACATATAAAAGCCTTAGATTTTAATCGTACGGCCACTTCTACTGGAGAAACAGAAGCCGTGAATTATATCGAAACATGTTTGAGTGATAAAAACATAAAAACTGAAGTTGAACATTTTCAATGGACTGGTCCTCTAAGAATATTAATGAGAACCAGTTATGTCGTAGTATTTTCTTATTTTCTCCTATACCGTTTATTTCTAGTAATCATACTTTACTTTGTTATTAAATATATGTTTGAAACTTTTCGGAGGGTTTCCCTTATTAGAAAAGAAGAATCTAAAAATATTTTCACTAAAATCTCAGCCAAAAATTTAAGACCGAATCGACCTTTAGTTATATTCTCAGCTCACTATGATTCCATGTCAGCAAATCTACCTTATAAAGTACAAGTTGTTGTGTTCTTTATATATCGGATGATAGTGATTTTTTATGGTCTAATGATTGTAGTATTTGCCACAATATTTATCTTAGATTATTTTTTTCATATCCCTTTCAAAAATTTTATGATACTATTAGTAACAATAACCTCATTAGCAGGGGTTTTTATTTCAATACCGATCCTTTACTTGGTATTTATTGAAAAACCATCATCAGGATCGGTTGATAATGCAAGTGGAGTTGCAATTTTAATTGAATTGGCAAAGTTAATTAATGAAAATCCACTCGAGAATATCGATGTTCTTTTTATATGGACTGGAGCTGAAGAATGGGGTTTAAAAGGTTCAAAGAGATTTTGCAAAAGTCATTTCAATGCCTTAGACCAGACATTTGACCTTGATAAATCATTTAATATAAATATAGACATGGTTGGATCGTATATAGGACTCCTTGATAAATCAGGTTTTATAATAAAAAGAAAAATGAATCGTGAACTTAATGATATTCTTGAAGCAACAGCAAATCAATTGCATATTCCTCTAGAAAGATATAAAAAGATTATTAAACCTCAGAGTGACTACAAAAGTTTTAAGAAATATGCTAAATCTTTACATGCAAAATTTCAGGTAAGTTGTTTCCATTCAAGTAGGGATTCGAAATATATTCACTCCGTAAGAGATACACCCGATAGATGTTCAGTAGAAGCTTTAAATGGATGTTTAAATATTTGTCATCAAACTTTAAGAAGTATTGATTTAAGAGGATAGATTATTTAGAAAAAATCAGATAATTTATGCTGTTTAATCTTTGGATTATTAGTTAAACTTTCAACATATTCCTCAATTAATATCATCCTTTGTTTTGTGTAACTATCGAGATTGAAATCATTACATAAACTTATAGCACGAGGGATATATTTTTCAATTCCTCCACGATTAACAGTTAAAATAATTCTATTTCCACACTTAGGGCATTTTCCACTATTCGATATGGGAGGGCGTCTGAATTTTTCGTTACACTTAACACAACGAAAACTTTGAACAGCAAATTTTCTTAGATTACCAAGTATATCTGGATTGAAATGGGTAGTTAAAATTTTTTCAGCTACTTTTTTTACATTGACAGCTCTAATAAGTTTTCCAAGGTGAAGCTGAGCATCAATTTTATCATCCATAGTTTCATATAATTTATATGCTGTAATTATAGGACCTTCATTGATATCCGTTGTTGGAATATTATACCCAATATTTTCATATTGTTCAGGAGTTCCCAACCGATTTTTAACTAGATTCATTTTTTTTTCAATTTCAGAAGGTAAACGATAATGTTCAGTAGCTTCATAGAATTCTAAGGGATATTTATATAAGGTATCAATATTATGTGCTTCAACATCAATCTCATTAGGATGAAGTTTTGTGCCAATTACTAAGGTAGCATCCATCCTGCCACCAATTTTACTTGGAAGATAATGTCTTGAAAAGTTTAGTAAAGGATCTAAAAGTAACATAACCCCATCTTCGTCCCCATCGCAATTTCTCCTTTTTGCAGCATGCCAATAAGGATGAGCATATATAGCTCTAGCATGAGTAAAACCAATAATTCTCCCAATTATTCCAGCACTTGTGTGAGGTGCTAAACCAACAGCTAAATGCCCTATAAGAGATTCTCTACTAGAAAGATTATAAAAGCGATCCATTTTATAAAACAATTCTAACTCATCATCCAAGAAATTTGCAACTTTAATAAAATATTTTGCGCAATCATCTGATAGAATAATATCCTGAACCTTGAGTTCCAAAACTTGATCATCCTCTTTTAGAGCTTCTCCATTAATATCTCTCTCATATCCCAATCTTCTTAATAATTCAATTGGTGTCCCTACTTCACGGGGTTTAAAATGAGTTAATGGGATATCTGTTGCATCATATCTAATTTCAGCAGTTTTATATACTAAAACATTATTTTTAGCCCTCAATATTCCTTTTTCGATGGGTTCTGGAACTTTATATTCATTAGTAAGACCGATAATACCCTTTAATTTTTTAGAAAATGGTACTTTAAGTGACTTTAAGGCAGAATTCATATATTCTTTTATATTAAATTTAACTTCATAAGAAGTTTTTAAAGTTTCATTGCATTTAGAGCATTTTTCTTCAAAGGTAGGATACAAAATTTTACAATGTGGACATAATTTTTGGATCTCTGTATGAGATCCACAATTGGTACATATATTTAGAATATTTATTTTCCCACAATTCGGACATTTTTTTCTACACACATCAATCTTTATCTTTCCCGTTTCTATAACATTTTCCTTCCTTCCAAAATCAAGAGATTTCCGTTTTTTCAGTTCAAGTTGATTTTCATTTTTTTTTCTTGCACTATGTTCCATTGCTTTTTCAACTAATCTTGAATTTCCCACAATATCACTTAAAGGAAAGAGGGTATGAATTCCTTTCATACTTTTTCTCTCTGATTTTTCTGGTCTCCCCATACGTGATCCCATAAAATATGGTGCTTTATTTTTGATTATGATAGATGAAACTTTATGAAAATATGTAAATACATTATCAATACTTTCATAATCTATTGTTTTTTTATTAGGTAAGTCAAAAATTATTATATAAATAAAATTCATTTTTTTACTAAACCTAATTTTACTATCCTTTATTTTATGGAGCACAAATGCCTTTTCCAATATTTTTTTAATTGAATCATTATTTTCTAAATTTATAGTTTGGTTTGTTTCTGAATAACCCTTAATAAACGCGTTCCTCAAAATATCTAACTCTTCTACAGAGAGATTACCCCAGAAATCTATATATAAGGGATGTAAAGGGATATCAAGTTCCTTTGATATCTTTATTGCTTCCTCTGGTGTAGGTATATTTTTAAAAGGATTTTTAATAAAAGAATTAAGTCGATTTTCATTTATCCCTCTATCCTTTATCGCTTTTTCTAATTCCAATGCCCACCATTCCTCTACATATCCAGAAGGAATCAGTTTGTGATTATTTTCAGTAAACTCTCCAAATCCAAAAAGTATATCTCCAATAAATAAGACTTTATTTATTTGATCAAATACTTTTTTAGCCTTTCTATAACTAGAAACTTTTATAACATCACCATTCTTCAGTAAAACTATTGGCGGCTCAATATTATCAACAGGACATATACTTGTACTTTTGCCAGGGCGTTCGATTCTTAATTGTGTTCCAATTGCAACAAAATCGTCTAAAATTGCCATTGTTGCAGGATGAATACCTCCTGCCGCTAAACCAGTATTTCTTGATCGCCCATATCTTATTCTATGTCCTCCTATTTCGGATGGATGGCTAAATACAGGACGTCCGGCAATAATATCAGCAACATATTTCGAATTTGGAGCGATTTTAACTTCTCCTTCTAAATCATTATTTTCAAGTTTGTCCTTTTTTTCCTGTTTTTGAGCTATTCTTTTTAGCTCACCGAGCCAACTCCAACCTTCTAAATTCATGGAATTAGCTATCTTGAGCAATTTGGGTGCTTTAAGAAGGATACCATCATTAAGAACAAGACACGCTCCTCCTCTTATATTATTGGTTTCAATTCTCGGTAAATCCCTAAATGCTGAAACTTCTTCATCCTCAGTCGAATCTCCATTGATTTCAACTGGCAAACGACTAACAGCATATCGAATTTCCTGGTTTGATGAAGGATATTGTAAATGCACTATTCTATCATATAATTTTACCTCTTCTACATATCTACCAATTTCAGCTTCAGTTGCCTCGTATTTTGGAATTTTTGATTTTCTTCTTACATAATCAGCAACTAATATACATAAAGCGGCGGTTGTCCCTCCAGCAGCACGAATTGGTCCCGCAAAATATAAAGATAAATATTTTCTACCAAAAGTGTCTTTTCGGATTAAAATCTTAGAAATTCCTTCAAGTGGAGCACTCACAACACCCATTGTTTTTATAGCTAATCCAACTCTTATTGCTCTGTCTACGCGAGCCTCTAAAGATTCGATGTTTCCTATTTTTTTATTTATAATATCATCTACTACTTTAAATACGATTTCATCCTCAGTTAATCCCCCAATCTTTAGGTGTCTTATTACCTCTGCAACCCCTTTTGGACCTATAAGTTTTTCTACCCGTCCTGCTAAATCCTTTGCTTGAGGAGATTCTACATATAATTCAGGATCGAGCCCTTTTTGACGGGCTTGTTCTGCAATTGAATAACATTCATCAACTTGTTTTTGAATTTGATTAAAGTATATTTCCATAGCTTTACTCGTGTCTATCATAGACTAACCTTTTTCTGAAATTGAAATTAACAAATTTCATGAAACATAGAATTAATATACTTATTTTTATGAATTAAATTAAATTCATTTATTAATCTGCTATTTCATTTATAAATTTAGAGAGAAAGCTAATTTTTTACAGTCTCCACTTATAAAAACCAAGATGTTTTTACTTTAATAATAAACATTTTATTTTAAATCCTCAACAATTATTATAATTCCATTTTAGATAGCAGTGCATTGAAAACAGATAAAATTAATGTAAAGGAAATCATTATCAAAGAGCTAATTGATTCTGGTATTAATGTAACTCCTTCAATTTTAAATTTTCTTATAAATCTAGAAGAACCCCTAAAGAATGTTAAACTAATAATTAAAAATGTTAGTTTTCTTCCAGATTTTGATAGTCATTTAACAGCGGATACTTTGAAGAAAATATCAAATAGGGAGTTAACCAAATCATTAAAAACACAATTAATAAAAGAGATAAATCCCACATCCAACCAAGTGTATGAGCTAAAGGAAAGGGAAAATCTCGAATCACCAAGTTTGGTAAAACAAATTCAAACTCGAATAGAGAATCAGGTAAATGTTATCGAAGAAAAAGTAATTATAAATGATTCAACTAGGGAAATCCCTAAAATTGTAAGGAAATCTGAAATAAAAGTCCCCTCTTTTGGTCGATCAAAGTCAGCATTGAGTTTTCAACCAATTGCAAAAGATTTTGAGTTTGAATACGAAATCTTAAAAGATCCTTCGGGAAAGCTCTTTACAAATGGAGATTATGAAGATTTTTATAATTTGACTTTAGATAAATTTACTAAACTTCGAAATTTAATGAGAAAGAGACCAGAAGTTCTTTCAGCAAATAATATAAACAATATAATAAGACTGTCAAATAAAGTAGAAGTTTCAGCAGTAGGTATTGTCAATGACATTCGTAAAACTAAAAATGGTAATTTTTTTTTAACGTTGGAGGATCAGACAGGTTTAATTAATGTTATTATCCATAAAGATTCAGAAAATCAGGATAATGTTAAATTGGCGGAAAGAACCATTAACGATCAAATGATTTATGTTGAAGGAACTTATAATCCAGGAGAAAGAGGTAAAAGTGGAATAATTTATGGCAATTATATATCAAAAATTGATATTCCAAAAGATTATACACCAAATAAATCACACGATCCCCTATCTATTGCTTTAGTGTCAGATGCTCATATCGGCAGTAAAGAATTTGAAGAAAAGTTATGGAAAAGGTTTATAGATTTCTTAAATGGAAAAATAGGTCATGCTAATCAAAGAAATCAAGCGGGAAGAATTAAGTACATCATAATTAATGGTGATCTTGTTGATGGTATAGGAGTATATCCTACACAACAGAGTGATCTTAATATACCTGATATCTATAAGCAGTATGAAAAAGCAACTGAAATGCTTTCAAATATTCCAGAATACATTAAGATTTTCTATAGTTCGGGGAATCATGAACCAGTGAGAAATGCAATTCCGAGACCTGCAGTGCCTAAGAAATATTCCAAAGAATTAATAGATATTGGCGTAAAATGCATAGGAAATCCTGCATTTGTACAAACTCATAATGTAAATAATTTAGTTTATCATGGTGATAGCTTACTTGATCTAAATATGATGATACCTGGCTTAGATAACAACAAACCAATAGAGACAATGATAGAATTATTAAAATGTAGACATCTAGCACCTTTATATGGTAAAAAAACACAAATTGCACCCACAAATAAAGATTGGCTTGTGATAGATAAAATTCCTGACATTTTTCATACAGGTCACATTCACATTAATGGAATGGATTATTATAATAATATAGTTCTTGTTAATTCTGGATGCTTTCAATCCCAAACAGATTTTATGAATTCACTAGGAATTCACCCCACACCAGGTATTCTATCTATTATTGATTTGGATACTTTGAAGGGGATGAAGTTAGATTTAAAAAATAATGTTTAATATTTCTAAATAAATAATTGATGACAGAATAATAAGAATGAACTTCTCAATTCCTCGCAATGACATTAGAGAAATGTTAATATACATTTGGAAAATTATTGATCTCCCTTATATATTACAAAAGGATTTAATTTATAGAATATCTTTTGAGCTATTTCTTCTTACCCCTAGTAAAGCTAAAACTTTTATTAAGGATTGTATTGCAAATAAACTTATTATCAAAGATAATAAACAACGTCTAATGCTTTCAGAAGTTCTAAATGAAGAATTAATTAAGTGGCAAAAAGAGAGAAAAAAATTAATTTTAGAAAAAATTAACACTCGATTAACAATTTCTGAAATAGAAGATGAGATTGCAAAGAACAAATCATCAGATTTTAGTGTTTTGTTGAAAGCATTCACCGATAAAGGAACGCTAAATAGATCTGTATCTATTTCTAATGCTGCTTTTGAAATATTAAAGGTTGATAGTGAAGGAGGAATTATTAAAGCAACAGTTTCTGGTTCTAAAGAAGATCCTTATATAATAGAAATTAATACAAATGAGAAAATAATACGTCACAATTGTCATGACTATGAAACACGTAGAGCTAATAATAAAAAGTTCTGCAAACATATAACAAAGTTATTTTTAATACTAAAGGAAAAAAATTATAACTCAGCAGAGTTAATTCTAAATAAAATAGCTAAAGAAGTTGATAATTGGGATTTTATTTCCTAGATTAACTTTTTAAATATGTTATTTTTCAGTTTAACTTTATTCTTTTGTAGAAATACCGGTTTGTTATTCAAAATCCCTTGAATTTTGTCAATTTCACTCAAAACTCTTTCAATAAGTTCAATTCCTATATCAAATTTAATTATTTTCGTCCTTCCATAATGTCCCATAGACTTAACCTCCGCAGAGATTATTCCAGCTAGAGATAATTCATTAATGTAATCACTTATTCTTCTTTTAGTTAATTGCCTGACACCAGGAATTAAAACTCTGATTTCTGAATGGACATCATAAATATCACCAGATATTATCACATGGTCTGGACTAAATTTAGAAATTAAATAAATTGATGCTAAAATCAATTGTGCTTGAAGTGGCATTCCTTTAATATATTCTATTACGTGATCATTTTCTAAATCTTCTTGAGCTTTCTTCACATGCTTAGCTGTGACAATTCTATTTTGATTTCTTTCCGCTAATTCACCTGCTTTCCTAAATAATTGTAATGCTTTTCGAGCGTCACCGTGTTCTTTTGCAGCAAGAGCAGCACATAAAGGAATAACCTCTTCTTTTAACACATCTTCTTGAAATGCAACTTTAACCCTGTCATTTAGAATATCTCTTAACTCACTGGCATCATAAGAAGGAAAAACAATATGTTCTTCGCCTAAACTAGATAAAATTCTTGGATCTAAATTTTCTTTAAATTTTAATTTATTCGAAATACCTATTATGCTTGTTTTACTATTATCTAAATTCTCATTTAATCTTGTTAAATCATATAAAATTTCATTTCCTCCTTTTTTATTAACTAAAATATCAATTTCATCTAAAACCAGAAAGCATATTGAATTCTCTACCTTTGAATCTAATAATCCGAGCAATTTTTTAAAAATTATATCTTTAGGGAGTCCTGTTGGTGGAATTTTCTCTCTTCTCGAAATTGTATTATAAATATGAGCTAAAATACGATATGGTGTTGATACAATATTACAATTAATATAAATCCACCAAGGTTTAATCTCTGAATTCTGTTGAGCTAATTTTTGGCTTACATATCTAATAGTTGCTGTTTTTCCCGTACCTGTCATTCCATAACATAAGAAATTCGGAGGTGTGTCACCCAACAAAGCACAAGCTGTTTTTTCAGCAATTTTTTTTATTTGGGAATCCCGGTGAGGTAATTCTTCAGGAATATAGGATGAATCTAAAGCATCGCGATTTTTGAAAATTCTGGGACCAATCAGATAGTTCTTGTAAAACTTATCGATATTGAATTGATGATTATTATGATTTTTCAACAACTATAACACCATTTCTGCATCTTTTTAGAAGAATTATTTGCACTCGAAATTTTCAAATATATACCATATTTCAACTGCATATTTAAAATTATTTATTAATCTTTAATTTGGTAGAAAAATGTTAAAGCTTTAATAACCGAATTTGATGAACCTTTTCAATAAGTTTAATATTATTGTCGGTAATTTAAAAGAATATTATTTATGAAGCAATATTTATTAAATTCTTATTAATTCACTTTTAATTAAAAAAAATTTAATTCAATTAAAGATTTGTTTAAATATTCATAATTCTTATTAAAAAAAACTTCAATAAGGGAAATAAGAAATATGTCCAATAAAACTAAGGTTGAAAAAAACCATAAGAAGATAGCTGTGTTTTTAGCTATTACTTTTGCTTGTTTAATTTTAGGAAACTTCCTGATTATAGCTATAATGTTTAATTGGGCGGATTGGATTGCTTTATTGATTTTTAGCCTTCTATTCATTGTCCCTGCCTATTTATCAAATGCTTCGATGGTAATCACTGGTGGAGGTAAACCTATTGATGGTGGGAGGACTTTTCGGGATGGAAGGCGTATTTTAGGAGACCATAAAACTTGGAGTGGATTAAAAGGACCATTATACATTGGTATTCCTATTTCATTGTTTTTATTTATTCTTTTCAATCTTTTATGGGAACCAATTAAGGATGTTATTCTTGATGCGAGTACTCAAGGACAATATATCCTGTATAACGATATTAACATTTTTAAATACTATTTTATAGGTGGAGACTTCCCAATCAATTTTCTTGTTTTGATCATTAGAATTGTATTAGCTTCATATGGAGCGGTAATAGGGGATTTATTTGGTTCATTTCTAAAAAGAAGATTTGATATTAAGAGTGGAGCCCCTTTCTGGATTGTAGATCAATTAGATTTCGCATTAGTAGCTTTATTATTTGTTTCGATTCCAGGATTTATATCACCTTCTATCTTCTTACTTCCTGACATCTACATCGTAATATTTCTTATAATATTAACTCCCGCAGTAAGTATTATAGCAAATACAGTAGCTTATGTTCTCGGATTAAAAGATGTTCCTTGGTAAAATAAATTTAGGCGTAATTATTCTTTAACTTTACATTTCACTTCTAATGGAGTATTTCTATTTTCAAAAATCACATATTTTTTAAAGATTTCATTTACCGCTTTAATATAATCTCCATTACGACCAATAGCTATCCCTCTTTCATTCCGGAATAAAAAATATATTGATATTTCTCTTAACCCAGACTTATTATTAGATTCTATTTTTATCGTATCAATATTCAAATCAGGGAAGAAACTAAACAATAAATTCAATAAAATTCGCTCGATTCTTATAATTAAAATCTTTCTTTGGGAAAACTCCCTTCTCATAGCGTCTAGATGCATTTTAGAGTCAAAATAATTCTCTTTTTTAACAAAAAAGAAAATAAACTGGTTTATTACCACAATAAATTCTGGATATATGCCATCTGTGCGAGAATAAAAATAATTCCGTAATTTAAGCTCATAATTTTTAAATTTCCTAATAAAAGTTAATAATTGATAAAGTATCAAATCCTCCGCTATCGTATAAAACATAAAATATTATTTTACATAACCAATTTAAACATCTAAGAAAATTATTTAATTACAAAAATGTTATATATATCATACATAAGAATTCAACTCAAATAGAACAGTAAATTATGAGGAATGCTGGCTATAGGTTTTTGGATCATACTGCTGACGTTTCAGTTGAAGCTCAAGGAAAAAACTTAGAAGAAGCTTTTGAACAAACAGCCTATAGTCTAATGGAAACAATAACTCCTAGCTTTATAAAAATAACTCCTGAAATTACGAAAAAGATTATAATAGAGGCAGAAGATAAAGAAGCATTGTTATTCGATTTTTTAACCGAATTTCTTTATCTTTTTGATGTAGAAGAGCTTATTTTTAGCAGAATTAAGATACATCACATAGGACATGTTCAATCTAAATATCATTTAGAAGCAGACGTTAAAGGGGCAAAATTTAATAAAATCAAACATGAAAGTGGTATTGAAGTCAAAGCGATAACTTATTCTTTTATGAACATCGAAGAAAAAAAGAAAGGAGTAAAAATCAATGTAGTATTTGATATTTAGGTTGAATTATATACTCATAAGTTAATCAAATTTATCCCTTCACTACACCTATAGGAACTAATCTTACTACTTTTTCAACTATACCAAGATCATGGCTAACTTGAACAACCTGATCTATATCCTTATATGCACCAGGAGCTTCTTCAGCGATAACTTTCATCGAAGCAGCTCGTACTAATATTCCTTTTTTACTTAAATTGTCTTTGACTCGCTCTCCCCAATATTTTTTAGTGGCTTTTGATCGAGACATTACTCTCCCTGAACCATGAGCAGTAGAACCAAATGTTAAATCCATAGCTTTCTTTTTACCGACACATAGATAAGACGCAGAACCCATAGTTCCTGGAATTAATGCTGGTTGTCCAATAGATTTATATTCTGAGGGGAGATCAGGGTGTTCTGGTGGAAATGCTCTAGTAGCACCCTTCCTATGAACATTCAGTTTTATTTTTTTCCCATCAATTTCATGTTCTTCTATTTTTAAAATATTATGACATACCCCATATATCAAATGAAAATCTAATGCATCAATATCCTTTTTAAAAGTCTTTTGAAAGGATTCCCTTAACCAATGGGTAATTAATTGACGATTAGTGAATCCAAAGTTAGCTGCACATGCCATTTGTTTAAGATAATTCTCAGCCTCAGGTTTATCGGCTGGAACACAGGCCAATTCTCTGTCAGGAACTTTTATATTGTATTTTTTCATAGCTTGTTCGATATTTCGTAAAGAATCTGTACAAACTTGATGACCTAAAGCTCTACTTCCTGTATGGACCATAACGGTAACTTGATTTTTTTCATGTATTCCCAAAGTCTTCGCTACTGTTTTGTTGTAAATTTGATCAACTTTTTGTATTTCAAGAAAATGATTTCCACTCCCCAAAGAACCAAGTTGCTTGATTGAACGTTGTTTTGCTCTTTGTGAAACTAAATTAGCATCAGCATCTTTTAAACATCCATTTTCTTCCAAATGTTTTAGGTCTTCTTCATTAGCATAATCATTATCTAATGCCCAAATCACACCAGAATTTAATACATTATCTAACTCTGAATAAGTAATGTTAAGTTTTCCTTTTGAGCCTAAACCTGAGGGAATATTATTAAATATTGTATTTAATAAATTTGGCAATACATCTTGAATGTCTTTAAGATATAAATTTGTTCTTAGTAATCTTACACCACAATTAATATCATATCCGACGCCACCAGGAGAAATCATTCCATTCTCTGCATCTGTTCCAGCAACACCCCCTATACAAAATCCATATCCTTGATGAGCATCAGAGAGTGCAATAGCATGTTTTTGAATCCCAGGCAAGCACGCAACATTGCATATTTGATCTAATGTACGGTCTAACCTAATTTTCTCTAAAATATAATCATTTGCATAAATTTTAACTGGAACTCTCATCTGAAATTTCTCAATATTACCTTTTATCCGTGTCATTAAAGTCTTTGGAGGAATCTCGAAGATATTGTCGTCAATTTTATTAACATTCATCTTATCTTTATTAATAAAACAGTTCTCAAAAACATTTTCATTTAATATGATAAGATGTCAAATACTCAAGGAAAATATCATAAAAATGATTTAAATTGAATAATTATAAAAACTAGCTTTATGCTTTATTTTATTTCGATAAAAGAAAGTAATCCTAAATCATCTAGACTCCCAATAATACGTTGGATTTCTGACTCTGGCCTTCCACTCTCCTCAGCAATCTCAGATATTGTATGAAATCCATCAGCTAAATGGGCAATCGTGAATTCTTTCTCATCTAAAAATCCTTGAGTAATAATCTGTTTGGGTAGCCTTTTAGATGTCCATTCAGGTTTCACATCCTTTACCTCTCTTAAATCTTCCTCTGATAATACTAACCCTTTCTTGGCAATGTTTTTCTGTGATTTTTGAAAATCTTTCTTGAAAATCTTTAAAATAGGCAATTTTAGCTCAACTTCTGCAAGTTTGCCATTCTTTAAAACATCATCGATAACTTGGTCAAAACCACTAAAAATTCGGACATCTCCAGACCAGCTAGTAAGTTTATCACCATACTGAGCGACAAAACTGTCAATAATGTCAGTCAAAGCCTTATGTGTTATTTTCGCATCATCATTTTTGTCAGCCGCCGCCGTAATCAAAACGCCCTCCTTAAAGACCAAAAGCAAGTAAAACACTTGCATGTCTATGACTTTAAGCTCGCCGCTTCCCTTAGAAAATTCGACACTAAAATCTTTAAGGGCTGTTAAAAATCCGCTGACTAAGTCTTGATTAAATTCGATGCTACCATATTTACGATGTATTAAACAGATACCCGTTCGCATTCAGCAGAGAATTTCTGCAAAAAATATGCTGGTGTATCAGATAAACATTATGTAACATCTAAATCTTACCTCCTTTCTTTATTTTTAAATTCAGTTAATTTAATTAATGGGAATATATTATATCAAGTCAATTTTTACAAATTAAAAACGTGATTTTGTAAAAACAAACTTGTTTTTATGTATAATAGCAATTTTACTATTTATAATTTCTGCTATGATGGGTGTATTATTGAATTTAAAAATAAAATTTAGCAGAGCTCTTTAAATTCTTTAGTGGAATTGTTTAAATCGTTTTTATTGTCTTTAAGTGTTGCAATACT